>DASQLB010000122.1:0-21108 GCA_035630235.1 Nitrososphaeraceae archaeon
AACCTATTTTATAAAAATAATGATCTGATAAATTAAACAAATTAAACAAATACTCTAGTAATATGTTATAACATCTACAACGAAATAGGCTAACGTCATTATTTAAAATTCTTGACAAGAATTTTATCAAAAAATTAAAACAAATATGAAATTGCTAACATAGAAGATAATTGAAATACTTGTTAATTTAAATTATTGTTTTTCTACTTTGTAATAATTTATTATTCATTCAAGATTAATCATTAATTATATAAACAGATGTAGTTAATTTATTAATTAAACAAAAAAAATTTAAAATGTTTATGCTGGTTCTTTAGAATCATCTTCACCTGTATTTTGTGCAGCTTCCTCTCGTAAATTTTCTGCTGGACCTGAAGTTGAAGGATCTGATTCTGCAGAGCCTACCTTTTTCTGATTTTTTTGTGCTGATTCTAATTCCTCGTTAGTATTTTGATTACCATTTTCCTCTGAATAACTCATAATTATCTATGTACAACAAAGGTTAAAGATGTTATTGTATATCATCCAATAAAGTTAAACATATCTCCTCAACTATTGAATGATAAGTTAATAAATTATATCATTAAAATTATTCTAATATAAGTTTCTACTAATAAAAATCTAAATATAATACATCGTAATATCGGAAATCACATCTCTTCTAAAGCGGTCAAAAATATTGTACATATGGTTTAAACTAGTTTTCATTTACTCATAACGAATAGACAGACTTCAAAGGTATAAATAACCTATAGAAGAGATTTTTTATTATTTCAAACTATAACTATCTTAAAGAATTTTCTTGTTGATTAGAAAAGATATTCATTATGTAATCTCTAAATTTGAATTTATAAGAACTTCTCTTACAATAGCAAGTTTTCTAAGATTGGTAAACATGGAAGTGTAAGTAACCTACGTTAACGATATTATTGAATAATAATCTTAGGAGACGGAATAATAGATAAGAATTTAAACTAAGGAGTTTATTGTAGATTAATGAAATCAATTATACTATCTTTATCGATTGTACTAGTACTAAGTATGGGAATTAGTCATGCTGTATTTGCCCAATCCACAACTTTAGATTTGACAACTCCAACGGCAGATAAGATATCTGGTGGAGATAAAAAAGGAACACTTGATCTAAATACTCAAAACAATACTGTTACAGGAACTGCTACAATGAATGAACCGGCAGCAGAAGGAAAGGTATACGAAGGATGGTTTGAAGACAAAGGAGACGCATCAGGGTATTCTCTTAGTCAAGGTAAATTTGATGAAAACGATACACTTAAAATAAATCAAACAATGGTTAACCCCTACACATATTCTGTATTTTATGTTACTGCCGAACCAGTTGATGACCCAGATCCAAATCCCTCTAGCGTTGTTGTAGGAGTCGAATTATCAAATCCGTTTGGACAATAACTAATTTTTTATTTTTAATTTTTAAAAGTTTTGCATATTTTTTTAGCTAATTCAGAAGGATTATTATCATAACATACAAATTTCTTTTGTCCTTTCTTAAAGAATTCATTTTTTTATAAAAATAATACCAATAATTATGCTTATTTTATCTTAATTATTGGTAATAAATGGTGAAAATTATTGTAATAAAAAAATATTTGGTATGACTATGAATTATTATTTTTTTTATCCATTTTTCCTTTTTTTACACCTTTTTCAATATTATAATAGTCTTTCCGAGATATCCATTGTTTTTTTCTAAAAAATATGAGTAATACTGCTAGAATTATTCCCATTGTTATTAAACTAAAAACAACCCCGATGGAACAATAAAGAAATGGTTTAAATTTATTCCATTCATTCCATAAAACCCAGTAATAAACGTTAAAGGCAAAAGTATAACAGAAAATATTGTTAGTGTTTTTACCGTATCATTCATTTGCAAAGACACATAAGCGATATAGAGGTCTCTTATCGAGTTAATTGTATCCTTATGAGATTCAAT
Organism: Nitrososphaeraceae archaeon; assembly: GCA_035630235.1. Taxonomy (GTDB): domain Archaea; phylum Thermoproteota; class Nitrososphaeria; order Nitrososphaerales; family Nitrososphaeraceae; genus TH1177. The sequence goes on from DASQLB010000122.1 coordinate 1,973, forward strand.
CAAATCTAATAATTCATTTAAGTTGTCATAAATAATTTTTAAATATTTTGTTTGTGCTTGGTTCTCGGTATCTTGTTCTTTTTCTAAATATAATAAAAAATTGAAAATTTCTCTTAGTTTCCAAAAATATCTTCTAAGAATGAGTAATTGACGTGATAAACCATCTAGATTTACTAATATCATTTTAGAAGGATTGTACAATGATTTTTCTTCTAAGTCTGTCATCGCTATTTCTATTGCAGTAAGTACCTGTTCGTATTCGTCTACAATTTTCGTTATTATGTTATAATATAAAATGTTAATTGATGATTCAATTATTCCATTATCATTTTCAAATATTTGTCTTGTCATTTTTTTTAGATTGATATTAGAAGAATGTATTGTAATTAACCAATTTTTACCAATAAACATGTAGATGGCTTCTGTCTCAATTGACTGTAGAGTTTTGAACTTTATACTTAATACTAACGTGAATATGTAATTTTGTAGAATTCGTATTTGTGGTTTTTTTACACCATTAACATATTGATTTAAAATATTAGTATCGATAAGAAATATCTTTTGAACTTGAGATATTTCTGCGGAGGTAGGTTGTTCTAAATCTATCCATATTTTGTATTCATTTTCTAAGTCTGTTTGAGAGATTTGATTCTTTTCTCTAATTCCAGCTTTGTCATAAGTGCTGATATAATACATAGTCTAAATGTCACAATAATCTATTATCTTTAAATATTAAGATAAAATATATTAAATAAATTTACTTATAAAAATATATATAAATTTGTAGAATAAAATTGGTTTATTAGTTTAGAATCAAGAAAGAATCCTGTAATTGTAATATTATTTGCTTTAAGAATTTTTAAATTAATTCTATTTTTGATATGTATAAGGGAGTTAAGCAGTAATCTTTTTTTTTGATTTACCAATTTAAAATGGGGATGATATTATGAAATACTCAAATTCAATTTTAATATTATTCTAATTCTAATAATAATAATAATAATAATAATAATAATAATTTGATTAAATTCTTTTTTTGAAAAAGAGGGATATAGTGTATATTCCTTTTACTGATTCCACTAAAGCATTGAATTGTTTTAAAAAAGATAATTATGATCTAGTTTTACTTGACTCTAAAATTCCAAAGTTAAAGGAAGGATCACTATAAAAAACAATCAAAGAAATAGATAATAAAGTATCAATTTGTTTTATTAATGCAAATAATGAGTCTTTAGAAGAAATAAAGAGACAAATTCCAGACATTGAAAATAATACCATATTCAAAACTTTATCTATAGATGATCAAACAAAACTAGATATACTTTTGTTAAAGAATAATGACACGATATTAAGAACCTTAAAATTTTTTCTTAAAGTACAGTTTTCTATGATAATTGAAATAATTTATTTTCTATATTACAAAATAAGTTGGAAATTGATACAATGGTTAGAATATGCTTAATATATACTGAAACTATATAAAAAATAGGAGGTTTATTGCCCAAATGGAATAGGCAATTTTGTTGCTGCTAAAATATCAGCAGGTTTTAGGTCAAAATCGTCTCTAGGTTCAGTAGTTACATAAAATATGGTATATGTATATGGGTTTACCATTGTTTGATTTACACTAAGAGTATTATTTTGGTTAAATTGCCCTACACTTAAAGAATATCCCGATGCGTCTCCCCTATCCTCAAACCAACCTTCATATACTTGTTCTTCTGTTGGAGGTGGTTCATTAATTTGTGCAGTTGCAATAATAGTATTATTTTGAACATTTAGATACACTGTTCCTTTTTTATCTCCACCATACAATTCAGTAATAGTAGGAGAGGTCAAATCTAAAGATGTGGATTGGGCAAATACCGTAGTACTAATAATTCCTACACTTAGTAGTATTGCAATTGATAAAGATAGGCTTATTGATATCATTATTTTCATTAAATTTTTTTAGTTTAAATTTGTATCTATCTTGATTAATATCGCTAATAAACACCTGTGTATTAGTAATAGTAAAAGAAGAAGCCATAGCCTGAACATTATTGAAGACCGTATGGTGTGTGGACACACAAGGATAATTAAGTCCAGACTATGACAACTGACAGTTAGAGTTAATACCCCTGTTCTGTCAAATGGAAGATTAATAACTCACTTATATACTGCATGAAAGATATTTATTGCTATCTTAAATTCTCATTCTATGTTTTGAATTTGGAATATTAATTAATTAATTATAAAATGTAATTGTTATAGTTACTAATTATAATACGACTAACTATAACTATATCTAGAGTAATATTGATTAATTGTCATAGCCTGAACTATTTAATGGTACAGTATGATGATTCAGACTATGACATATTATGACATGACTTAATGCTTTGCCAAATGGTTTCAAATTTGGGATATAATACAATTAGTAATAATTATATTTATTAATACTTGAAATTCTCATTCTATGTTCTGAAAGTAATATTCAAATTAATATTTACAATAAATGTCTGTTATCTGTATAAACTAATAAAAAATTAGGGATTGTTAAAGCATAGAGCAAAAGATTGAATTTCAATCGAAGGCCCTGTTCCCACAGTATCCCATCCTGTCATATTAATATCTGCTACTGAATTTACACCAGATACATAGGATTGCAATTGTAAAGCCCTTATTAGTGGCCCTCCGCTTATAACTGTGTCACCTGGTTCACAATTCTTTTCTCTATGCTTATTATATTGATAAAACATGTATATGAACCCGAATACATAACGGGCCCGTCGGGAGTAATACCGATAGCGGTTCTAAAAGAGGAGTCCCATGTAGAGATAGTAGTATCATGTATTTAGCTTTTATTATTAGAAACTTATTGTAAACTTCATTTACAAAAGCAATAACATGGTCTGGAGTAGTGCCCTCCATTTAGTAGGGTTCTATTACATCGTATTTACCTTTTATTATTAGAAACTTATTGTAAAATACACAAATCAAAATTTCTTTACTATTTTGTCATTTATCTTATTTGAGATTTTCTGTTCTGAATAGCATTTTTTTGGATTAATATAAATATCATTTGATAAAAAGAAATTCCTAATTTGAATGCCTCAAAATCTACATTCCGTAAAATGTATTTTATTGATTCATTATCTGATGAAGATAGTATAAATTCATCTATAATTTTTTTGAATTTATAATCAGTATGGTGTTGAAACATGATTTGATTTTATCAATATAATTATTAAGAGCTTTTAGAAATGATGGTGACTAATGCCTAACATTTAAAATTATTTGTAACCGATATACATTTGCATCATCATTCCATAATAATAAGGAAGACCTATAAAAAAAGGTATTAAGTTAAGGTGGTTATACTTTTGTATATCTGACAGAAAATGTAGAATTAAAATTCAGTTTATTATTAAAACTTATTTTAAATTGTTTTAATTCAGTTATTTATTTTTGCTTTGCCATAAACCAAATGTATTTTTTTGTTGATCTTGTAATGTAGCATAAAAACCTTCAGATATTTCCTGTTTGTTGACTATCACCTTTGCACCTTGCTTTTGAGATTTGGTTATAAAGTCATCTATTGATTCTACCATAATATAAAATGTGGGAGTTTGATTATTTTCTCTTTTTGAAGTTATTGCTCCCTTTACTCCAGCATTTTTTATTAACCAATACTTTTCTCCGCCTTCTTTGCTTTTCTCATATTCCCAACCAAACATATTCGAATAGAATTCTTTTGTCTCTTCAATGTTGTCTGTAGGTATTTCTATATATCCTACTTTATTGTAAATAGAATTGCTCATGGTTATTACTACTATTCCCTTTTTTTTATTAACCTATTTAGATATCAACTTTTTTATGCATTAGGAACGGACTGAATTTGATTCTAGTTTTTGCTTTACTGTTTGAGCAGCTTGCTGCAAACTTTGTTGTATTTTGTTCTTTGCTTGGTCTCCTGTAAGGAAGTTAGCAATTTTTCCTGTATTTGGTAATTCATATTCTATAATGTGTCTTATATGAGTACTTTGTCCATTACTTGGGTTAAATTCTTGTGTGCTTATCCAAGATTTAAATGGGCCGTCTTTCTGTTCTGTTATTAATCTTTTATTTTGTTCTTTGTCAGAAACTTCTAAAATCATTTCATCTTCTCTTCCCATAAATTCCCCTTTAACTTTCATCTCTGAACCTTCTTCATTCTTGGAACCAGATAATGATTCGGATTCCTTTACAATATCTTGTGGCCATGCTTTTTTAATGTTATCTGGATTAGTATAATATTCGAAGACTTGTTCTACTGATGCATTTATGTCTACTTCATATTGAATTTTTGTCATGATGAACAACTTGAAATATTGTTTATATAGGTTAAATAGATTGAGACCTAGGTTAGGCACTATTATAATTGGTATAAATTTTTCAAATATATTTTAATGAGATTTCTGTCGATGCTAAGTCCTTCATTCGTCTTGTAGCGTTTATAGCATTGCCAGTCATATGTTGATTAGAGTTATTATACACATCTGCACAGTGCTGTGGATAGAAATAATGAGATATTAATATTAATTTTTAAATTGTAATTTAGATTGTTAGATTATAGATTTGAATCAATATATTTAATTGCCTGTTACTACCATATATTTTAAAAAATTATTTTATCCAAATATTTAGCAGGATATAGATTACACACTGAACAATACAGAAAAAATGAAAATCAGGAAACTAAAATTTATTTTAAATACTTCTTTTTGTATCCTATGATTTCTCTCGATTATACTCGTCTTCTATACTGCGGTCTGGGTCTGTTATCTTCTTTCCCACTGCTTTTGCACCTGCCTTAAGTTTATCAAAAGTGCTCTCAGCACTTTCTTTGACATCACCATAAGAAGTTGAATCAAGATTATCCGCGTCAGTATTTGTGTTTTGATTTGAATCTCCAGTTATTTTTGTCATACCTTGTCTTCTGTATTTTTCTTTTGCCTCTTCTGAATCAGTTTCTGCACCAGTTTCTTGTTCATTTGTATTTCGTTGTACTGCAGTAGGTTCATGAGAAGTAATCTTCTCTGGAGACATTGGATCTTTTCCTTCATAATTTTCGTTTTCTGATGAACTCATAATATCAAATGAAAAATATAATATTTAACCATTGGATTATTATTAATTTGAAATTATTGGATTACATTATAATATATTCATTTGAATAGTAGTAAATAGACAAACAAGTAGATATCTGTTTTTCCAATATCTTATTTATTATCATCTACAATTACTTCTTTTTTCTCTTGAGTTGTATCAAAATTTGGCTCATATCCATTACAACACGCATGAAGTGCAATTACATTAGACACATTACCAAATACATCTGGTCCTTTGTCATCTACTATCATGCATTTTCCTCCAGTCATGTCTATCCAATAAATACAATTGTAACAGAAAAATCCTTTCTTAAGATTAGAATCCTTAAACTCATCACGCTCAAGGTAACCTGATTTCAGTTTACTTTGTTTCTAAATTTTTTTACGTTTTCCAGAATATCTCCTGCTTTTTCAAGTATATTTTTATTAGACATATCTATTATATTATCTACTTTTCATTTGGCGTCAATATTGAACATACAGCATATGGAAGTATGCTACCGACAATACTGAATAAATAAATTTGCAATTAAATAATGAAAAATGAAGATGGGGATTTTATAAAATCTAATAGATTTAAATATATTATTTCGTCGTTTATGCTATGGACCTCCTGATGTTGGAGTTCGTGTGTTACCTGTAAGGTTTTGATATGTCGATGTCTGCATTATTATTTCCTTTGCTTGTTTAATCAATTCATTCGCATCACCGGTTACTGACCAATGCAAGAATAATATCTTTGGTGATTCATTTAACATATGATGGTGCAATGCAGTTTGTGTCCAATTATATTTTTGCATAACTTTCTGAACTGGAACTACTTCTTCATCTATTACGGACCACTCTCCAAATGCTACTTTTAGATTATCCTGTTTTTGAGGTGATGTTGATGTTTGGTTACTGGGTGTACCTTTTGAATTAAAGACTCCTGTATTATTCACAACTGCTGGTACCATTTCAATATAGTGACCAAGTCCTGAAAAATTATTTAATACTATGCCATCATTTCTTACTACGGGTGGAGCTTGACGATAAACTACTATGTCACACAAGTTATAATCAGGCAGTGCTTTTCCTTTAACTACACTTGCCAAGGCAGCACATTTTTCTGGCTCGTTTGCTGGTCTACTCTTTTCGTTGAAAACAAAGATAGTACCTTTTTCTGGTGCTTCTTTTGATGATTGTTGTTGTTGAGCTTGAGCATTTACAGACATATTGCTACTACTATTGTTAATTATTGTTGAAACTAATAGTAATGTTCCTACAATTGCCATCGTTGCTATTACCATATTCTTTGAAATGTTATTTTTCATTTTGCGAAAGCATAGTACCAAAATAATATTTAATAATTTGAGATAATTTATTATAATAATTTATTTATTTGAAGCCATAACCCACTACTATTGATGAGGCACAATAATAGAAGGCTATGGGATGGAATTTGATACAATACACTCTACTGGTTGTTTAGAGTATTTTCATATTGATATTATAGTATTTAATAATTGGAGACAATTTAGTTAATACCTATCAATAACTCTTATTGATAAATCTCTTTTACAGAGTTTTTAATTTTGATTGATTTACAAATATTAATTTGAATTTTTTATTTCTAGGTTTTATTCTTAATCTATAACCACAACAAGGACACCAAGTCCCTTGCCAATGAATAAATATTTGACAACCTTGACATCGTTTTTGTCCTGTTAAATATCGCATACCAGTTTTAGGTCTAATCGCTTTATGGCGAGTACATATTCCCTTACAAACCATTATAATATAATATCAAAGAATAAGTGAAACAATAATAATAACCTATTTATCTTTATATCTTATTTTTAATAAAAATAACGATGCATAACCATATGTGATATTACGTTTCACCAAACTATTATAAGATGACATTTTAAAAGAAGGACTTGTTAGTTCAGCAAAATTAGGATAAGGTATTAATTCTATCAGACTGGTTATTCTTTTTGTTCCTATTATAAATTAGGTAATTATTTACTCAAATTCGATACGGAAAAAGATTTGTTAAAAGAGTTAGAGGAACTATTTTTTATTTTATTCATAGGTAAAACAGTGGTTGATGTTGTAGTTGTAGTGTTAGTAGGGGTGGCGATGGTAGATGAATGTTGAATACTTTCTGAAGACTTTGTTTCTACTAGAATAGAATTGTATACATTACTATGGTAATCCGCAATATTTGTCCAGTTCAAAGAAGATTTAAATTGGTTTACTGAATTGCAATAGTAATCATAATTATTTTCTAGGTCTATTAACGCTTTTTTAAATTCTTTAGGATCTCTTTTAACAGTTATCCCTAACCCTTTTCTGGCAAATTCTTTAAAAAATTCTAGATCCGTTGCTATAAATGGAAGACCGTGTGCTAGGGCATCAAACATAACTCCAGAACCTGAACTCACCTTATAAGGTAATAGAACAACATCCGACGCATAAAACAAGAGTGAAAGGTCTGTGTCAATAAGAAAATCTCTTTGTAAGTCAATGATACGAGTGAAATTTTTATTAATTATTTTCTTTGGTTTATAATTTTCTGTGTTAAAGTGATTCTTTGAAGAATTAATTATTATCAACCAGTTTTCAGGTAAATCAATTTCGTTAAGAATATCCCATCCTTTGGTACTAGTCTTAAAACCTATAGCAAGTGCTATCCTTTTTGTTCTTGTTGTTTTGTTATCATTTTTATCGAAATAAATACCAAATTTTGCTCTTGCTTCTTCTTTGATATTTGGGAAAGGAGATAAAGATGGTTCTGCACCATGATAAATTATGATATTTTTGTTATAATCAGTGGTAGAATTGCTATTATCATTATCCTTTACATATGATTTGGTATTTGCAGAAACATTGTTACCTTTTCTTTTTTTTCCTATTATCCGATTCTTCATATAGTCAGAAAATACTATTCCTTTTTTGCTTTTTACCAACTTTTCATTGTTTAGGTCGTGAAAAGATTTGTAGTTTATTATGAACTTCCAGTATTGCAATATATACTTACTAAAATGTTTTACCTGATTTTTTAAAATATTATTATTAGTATTTTTTAGATCTAATGGAGAAATGATATTCATCCACTGTTTGAAGGTGTAAGCAGAGTGAAACGTTGTAACAATAGGAACTTTACAAATATCATAAAATGAATCGATGTTGGTACATGTATTTCTTGGATTTATTGAACTTAATTTTAATCCATACAATCCATGTTCGAATTGAATATGAACAATATCAGGCTTTACTTTATTAACTATCTCTAATAATAGTCCTGAATTATCTTTATTGAAAGATGATGATAATCCAAAAAAATCACCTTCTTTGCCATCTTCATTACAAACAACATAAACAGTATGACCTAATTTACGCAAGGCTCTTGATAAATTGTAAGTATATCTACCTACCCCACCGTACATAGGAGGATATTCTGTTGATACCATTAGTATTTTGAGAGAATTTTTTAGGTTGATGTTATTATTTTCTGGTACTGAATTTGAAGAAAAATAAAAGTTATTATTATTAAAACTTCTTTCATATTTAGTGTCACGATCCTTACAAAATAAAAAATCGCGTAAGAGAGGTAAATTCATCTATACACTTATTATTATGCTACAAATTATATATATGAGAAGAAATTGAAAATTTAGGAACTGTTAGATTAAATAACATAAAGTAGTTCGTTCTGGATATAAAATTATTTTTTAATTGTCCACTCTAATTTTTATTAATACTTTCTCTCTTATTGTTAAATATTATGTTGTCTATAATATTATAATGAGTGAATTTAGAGATACTGACGATAAAGTAAAAGACGATGTTGAGGATACTGGTGACAAAATAAAGTCAGGTTTTAAAGCAGCAGGTAATAAGATAAAAGATCCTAGCAGTGATTTAGGTGAGGAATATAATAAGGAAAAAGCAGAAGAGGAAGTAAAAGATAAAACTTATTAATTAAGTTAGTTTTTAATCTCCTTCTATTATTTTGGGTAATAATTTATCAAAATTTTTTAATCTATTTAATATTTATTTCATTAAATTAAATTAAATTATTATTAAAATTTTAATTATTTTTTCTCTATTAATATCTAATATTCATGAATCTATAAAATCTTCGACTATTAATATGTCAAAATCTGTCCAAATATTAGGACCTTTAAATTTCGAGATTTGAAAATGTAAATGTGGAATATATGTATAACCAGTCATACTTCAGCAATTTTTTGGCCTTGTTTAACCTTTTGTCCTTCTTTTACAGTAGAACTATTAAATTTGAGATGATCATATCTTAACGATTCATTATTCTTATGAATAATTGAAATAAAATTAGAAAAGTTCCAATAAGCAGGGCTAGGACCGCCTATTGTTGAGTCATCTTTAACAAATGTTATTATTCCATCGGTTGCTGCGAGTACAGGAAATGATATTTATTTAGAGCAGTTCTATTATCTAAAGTATTTGACCCATTCAGGCATCACCTTGAATTTAAAGGATTTATTAAGATTTTTCTAAATTATATTTATTATTATTCAAATTACAAAATTCGAGATCACCTAAAAAGAAGCGAGTTTAACTCGGAGTGGGACTCGAACCCTTATCCATCAAATGTGGGTTCTTTAACCAAGTATTAAAATATTTATGAAAACTCTTTTTATTTGTTATAACTTCTGTCAGTAATTTGATAGTAATAAGTTAATTAGATAATATAATGTATTCAATATCATTAATATGGAAAAAATGTAAAAACTATATGAAAATATCGTTTTGATAAAGCAGAATTAAATATTATTATATATTATGTTATGTTAAAATCATTATAATATTTGCCTTTTCCAATACAGTTTAGAGGTCATAGTCATATTCTCGGAATTTATTCTTCACCACAAAGAAAAATAGAAGAAGGATTAGAATATCTTAGAATTGGATTTGAGGAGAATAATGAAGCAATAGTGATGATTACTGATGAACTGACCAAAGATGAAGTTAGAAGTGAAATAATAAACAAATGGAAAATTTCTAAAAATGAATTGGAAGATCTTGAAAGAAAAAGTATTATTAATATTAAAAGTGGTGAGGAAATTTATTTTCCATCTACTATTATAGACCATGAAAAGACTATTAAACAATTTTCGGATATTGCATACGCATCTATAAAGAAAGGAAAAAAAAGATTAAGAGTGTTTGCAGACACGAAAATCTTTTTTGAAAGAGAACACGAAGACCACCTTATTGAATATGAAAAATCACCCCCACATTTATTTGATTTTCCATTAACTGGATTGTGTGCTTATGATTTAGATGATTTTGTCAAGTTAGATCATACATCCAGGAAAATACTATTTGATCACCATAACCTATATCTTACTAATAATGCATTTAGGAGTATATTTGATATTTCTGATAACACTTCTGCTATCCTCAGTGAGCATATTTGTATGTTTTATGAAGATAATCGATTACAAAATTCATCATCGTTGTCTATTCCTATTATTACAGATAGCATACTAAGATACATTGATGAAGGATTACTACAGAATCAATTATGTGTTTATCTTTCTATATATAATATGAAAAAAGAATATGAAAAAAACATAATTTCTCAAATATCGAATAAGGATTCTTCTATTTATAACAATTTCATGTTAGTGCCAGATACAGATAGATATTATATCAATGCAGTATGTGAAAATCTGACACCATTTGAAGATTTAAAAAAACTAATTTTTGCGAAGGCGATACTAGGCGATAAAAAGAATATTAGAATAGTATGTGATATTCCAGATTTTCTTTTTAAAAATAAGCATTTTGATCAAAGTGTTGCTTTAGAGGAGTGGTGGAATGAGACACTAGAAGATTTGAATAAAAGACATGGATTAAATGTATCATTATTATGTTTATATCACAGTAACAATTCTCAAAAGAGACCTTATCAATTTCACAGACATAGAATAAATGATAATCATACCATTATTTGTGATGTAAACGGTATAATACAGTCGAAATATTCTGACAATGATTCACTTATAGAAAAAAGAGAAAAAAATGATGTAACCAAGATGAAAGGAAAAAAAGGAGATGTTGTAGAATAAAATGTTAATAGATAATGAAAATAATAAAAAAGATAAAACAATACTACTAACTACAAATAATATTCAACATTATCAACAACAATTGGATGATTATAATATTAATGATTATAAAATATCATTTGCCAATTGGAATGATATTCTAACCATTACAAATTATAGCAATGATGAAAATCAAAATAATCATCTTGATCCAGAATTTGTTGTTTTAGATATTTCTACAATGACGGTAGAAGATACAAATAGACAAATATCTACTACTATTCTTACTAGAATAGAAGATATTAAAAGAATATTACCCAAGAAAAGAATGTTTTTTATATTGCCATCAGAATCAATGATAAAGTCTTTTCTGTCTATGAAAATATGCAAACAAGAGGATATTAGACTTCATCCCTTTTCTGTGTTTGATTTATTAGATTTAATTTCTATCACAAATAAAAAAGAAAGACTTCAGCGATTACATCTCCATGATCATTGTATGGAGACGTATTCACATAGTGATGATAAAATCAAAGATGCTATTAAATTTCTAGAAATAGGTATAAGAAATAATGAAGCAACTTTGATACTGTTAGATAATGACATTAATTTATCTGATTTCGAATCTCTGATTGCATTACATAATATGGATATAAGTAAATTGCAAAAAGAGGGATTATTGAAGATTGTCTATAGTGAGGATTGGTATTTAACCTTTAATCAAAAAAATAATACAAATAATACACATAATAATAATATAGCAACAATCGATATTGAACAAACCTATAAAAAATTCTTTGATTTAGAAGATCGAGTTACAAAAATTGAAGGAAAAAATGGATTAAGAATATTTGGTATGATGGATTGTTTCTTTAAATATGGTTTAGTTGATGAAATAGTAGATTACGATTGTATCAGACCACCGATATTTAGAAAACCAATCCTTTCAATATGTGTTTATAGTGATACACATATAAAACAATTATCTGAAAATCAGATTAGGAGGTTAATGTTAACCCATAAGAAGGTGGGATTTAACTAAATCCTTTCCCTTAAATTTAATAATAATATCTTTATTTACTCTTTCTAATTTTATAACATCGTAAGCAGTTGGTTTTTATTTTGTTGTTGTTGATTGCTATGATTATTGACTAAAAGCAAAAAATGAATTTTCTTTCCAAGTTCACTTAAATGAATTGGCTTATATATAACAAATTTTTCAATATCTCTAAAACTATTCTTCAAATGTTCTACGTATTCTCTATCTGCAGTAATAAAACGAAATACCAGATCAGGATCAATACTATGTAATTTTTCATAAAGTAAAATACCATTCATTTTAGGCATTTTCAAATCTAGCAAAACGAGATCATATGTATTTTTTTTAAATGAATACAATGCATCAATAGGATCGGTAAAAGCATCAATGATATATCCATAATCTTCTAAATATAGTTTAAATAAATTATTAATATCGACATCATCCTCTATTATCAGTATTCTTTTACCATTTGATTGAAACATTTACATTCATTAATCAATGAACATTATTCTTTATAAAAATTGGAGGTAAATTTTAATATTATAATCGAAATGAATTGGGACTCGAACCCTTATTCATCAAATATAAGTTCCACTATCAAATATTAAAACAATTATTTTATCCTTTTGATAAAATTAAAAAACAATATTTTCTATAATAAAGGCTTTTTATAAAAAATTTAGAGTAAAAAGATTTATTTCATTCTGTATCTCGAATTATATCTAATTTATAATAACGCATTAATTATATATGGTTTGAATATTATCAAATAAATTTTATGAATAGTAATTTATAACTGAAATAAATTTTTATTCTCAGATTGGGACTCGAACCTTCATCCATCAAATGTGGGTTCTACTATCAAGTATTAAAATTTAATGATTGTCTTCGTTTTATTAATTCTAATCGTTAAAAATATCAATATTAAGAAATCTAGAAATTCAATATTTACTTGCATAATCCTCCATAATTAGTATGACGGGGATGGGATTTGAACTCATTTCTTTCATTCACTGGTTTATACTAAATGACGAGTATTACAAATATAATATGCCAAAAATCAAAACAAATTTCACTATAACTATTAAATTCATAATCTTTAATATTGCAAATTATTTTATAATGGTGTGGTTTCATGTTCATTTAGAGCAAAATATTTCAAATATAGTATAAGTAATCAAGAAATACTATCTAAATATCCTAATGAACATCAATCAAAATCTGATAAATGTATATCTACAGATTCTTCTTTTGTCAATCGTTTATATGTAATAATGCTTTTCTAGTAAATCATCTAATTTATCATCAGAAGGTGTCCTCTTCTTTTATTATTACTATTATTTTAAAAAATTAACATTGTTAACTGTCAGTGTTTAGTCAAATTTAAAATATATCTAAATTATGTATGGTTATGTCAAAAAATGACATTAACCAAAATGGAATAAAATATAACGTTTCTAGAAATATTTTATTTGGTATACTTGCTGGTATAATAACTGCAATTGGAATTACAGGAATATCTAATGTTTCTGCCCAAGGAATGAATAGTACTACTACTACTACTAATGACACATCACAAATGCAGGAGAAAGTAAATTTTACGGGAACTATTGATGTAAAGTCAACTATTGGCGAGGCTTTCAAATCTAAAGTCACTGTTAACATAATAGATGCAATAACTACAGCACAAACAAGTGTTGGAGCAAATTCTTTCGTTAAGGAAGCAGAGTTAACTCCTGCACATGGATTTTTAGTATACAAGATAGTGGTGGTAGATGAAAATATGAAAAAATATAAAGTAATTGTAGATCCAGGAAATGGACAAGTTTTGATGAAGAAAGAAATAACATGGTGTGATAATGAACATGAAAAAATGAAATATGGTGAAGAAAAATACGGTAGCAGCGCTCACGGTTACGACGATCAATATGATAAAAATAAAATGATGATGATGAAAGACAAGAAATACTAAATAAGAATATCTTTAACTAATCTAACAAATTAGTAATAGATTCAACTTTTTATTTCTTATTATTTCTAACTTGGACTTACTTACTTTACAGAAACGTAATGAGCCTAAGATGTGATTAACGGATCCTTGTATAACCTTCTCCCACTTTTTAATTTAATGTTAGAACAAAAAAGCCGTAACCTTCTACGGAATATATCATAACAATAGAAGGCTATCTGATATCATTGTTTGAAGTCCCTGGCTGGTTGGTATAATAGATTATTTGTATTCTATGTAAGAATTTGAGATAAATGTAATAATTGTCATAGCCGAACTAATAGTGAAATCCGGGTTGGGATTATTGTTCCGACTATGACAAATCAAGTGATGATCCATTGATTGGTTGAGATATGATATATTTGGTAAAATAACATAGTGATTCTTGTATTTATGATTAGTTGTAAATCTAGTTTGAGAATTTAATCAATAAACAATAAAAATGAATCATCAATCAATCGATATCATTTTTATTATTCTGATAAATTTGTAACTTGGAGTAATTGATCTTTAAATTTATTATCATTTAAAAATTTTACCTTAAAACATTCATCACATATCCAGACTCGTTGATGATGACTCGGAGTTTTATCTTTTTTTTCCTCTTGTCGTTGTGGGGTTTCTTCTTGTATTATTGCAAGTTTAGAGGCTCTATTCCTACACCTATGAAATTCATTGATATAGTTTTGGCATCTGAATCTTCCTAACCTAACTGACACTCTCCCTAAATACACCCTATTATTATGTTCTTCTTTGTCAGATTTTTGTATTTCTTAATAATATTATTCAATAATATGCTGAAAAATGTTTTATAATTTGTTTCTTTAACTAGAAGTTTATATCTATAGTAATAAATTAACGATTAAAATCTATAAAAATATCTATATTCTTTGTTGGTAGAGAGAAAACATTTACCGAAATAATTGTCTAACTTTGTATTAAAATATTTTTATTCAAATGTGCTGTATATATATTGAAGGGAAATATATAAAAAATTCAGTTATTGCAATTCAATCTTTTGTGATAACAATAATAGTGTATCCGCTTCTAGTCCCTGTATTTTTTGATATGGATAATGTTTATGGAAAAGTAGAAAACTTTGTTGACGATAATAATGATAAGTCGACGATGTTTAGTCAACATGAAGTAGAAGTAGCAGAAACTGGATGTAAATCTCCTTGCCCATCTACTGCAGAGATGTGCACTACAATGTGTGCTTAAAAACCTATTTTTTTATTTCCTTTTTTATTTATATTCTTGTTAATATAATAATAAAAGCCATAACCTACTACTATTGATTAGGATCAGCAATAATAATAGGTTATGGTGGACTCAATCTTATTCTTGGCTTATAAGATCGTATAAAGATCGATATTATATTATTTAATAATTGGAGACAATTTAGTTAATTATTATTTTAAAGTTAAAGCCATAACCCACTACTATTGATGAGGCACAATAATAGAAGGCTATGGCGATGGAATATGATATTCCTTGGTTGTTGTTTAGAGTTATCCTATTGCTATTATACTATTTAATAATTGGAGACAAGTTAGTTAGTTAATCAATTAGTTAGTTAAAACCATAGCCCTCTAAGAAGTGGATCCATTCCAAGAAACCAATAATAGAAGGCTATGTGAATTGTTTTTGATATTTGATTGTATATTTCTATAATACATTTTATTTAATAATTTGATAAAAAATATTCGGCGTTAATAGATATACAAACAAAGATGTATGATGACTTGATTCTTGACGGGCTCAGCAATATGTTATTTCTCGTTGTTATTTAAGTTTGTTTAGTTTATCCTATTAAGGAGGTTATGTTTACTAAAACCATTAAGTTAATATCTATTACAACAACACAAATTATTGTATGGGTATTGTGATCGATCCTAATAAATGGAGGGAAGATTCTTTGAAAGGATTGAAGTGTGCAAGGACTTTTAGTACTAATAAACCAACTTCCCAATGTTCTATATGTTCAATATGGTATTGCTATGAACATGTACAATCACATTATCATATAGAGACTCCACAAGATAGAGATAAAAGAAGAGAAGATACAGAGAAATTAAGATAATCAATTAAGATTTATTTTGTTAGGTTATTATTATAATCCAACTTGGTCTTTAATTTTTTCTTTTAACATGGGTATCATTTGAAATATACTATTTGTGGTAAGAGGACTTGTGCTGATTATTTGTTCTTTTGAAAATCCTCCCTCCATCGCTGCATAAACCATATATTTTTCACAAATAGTAGCAATCACAACAAGGAATAAAATATATTTTGTTTAATGTTTTGAAATCAATTTAAACAATTTATTTTATTTTATTTATTAGAGATTCAATATCATTAGAGGAGTTATTTTCCATTACATTTAATATTTTATTAATTTCATTAGCAAACCAATTTTCTACTACTATAGGGTCCTCTTTGATCTTTGATCTTATTTCAAGCAATTCTTTAATTCTGTTATTTTTGATTTCTTCTACCTTGGAGAATGAAATAGCAAGCGCAGCCTCAATAAATTTTGAAGTAAAATTCATCCTTCCTATCCTCTTTCTATATTATTCCAAACAAAAATCTCAATAACAGAATCAAAATTATTATTCCTACAACTATTGATATTATTGACCAAATCATTATTAAATAATAAATAACAAATGATTTAACTCTTGTAAAATACTTTTATTATTTTTTAGATAATAATAATGATAGAGTAAATTATTCTTACTAAAATTTATTGACAAATTGAAATTAAAATATAATATATTAAAATTATTCTATTAATGAATAAATTAATACAAATAATAATTATTCAATTATTTGTCATAGCCTGAACATTATTGAGATCTATATTGGAGTGAACACACAAGAGTAAGTCCAGACTGACAATTATCCTATTTTGTCTTTTGCAGGACTTGAGTATATTGCAATGATCATAACAAACAAATAATATTTATTAGTTTTACAAATTCTCGTTCTATGTTCTGAAATTAATATTCATTTTAATTATTAAAATAATTTTCTTCGTTATTTAAATAATAAATAATAAAATTTCTTAGGTGTTTAAAAGATTAAATTGTATAATAAATTGTATAAAAATACTATGAAGACAAAAACTCTTGTAATTCTGACAACATTGGCTGCGATTATTTTTGTTATTTTGCTCTTTTTCCTTCCTGACTAAAAATAATTTATCCAAACAATAATAGGGATTAAGAGATTTTTAGTTGATTAATTATTTATTAATTTATATTCAAAACAATAATCTTATTTATTTGTCTATTTTTAAGTATTAATGCTACTGCTCTGTTTTGCACTGACAATCCATAAAGATATTTCAAGTGGGTTGTTATTGTAGCCACTGACACCTACTTGTAATAAAATAAATAATGATAAATGGAGAGGTTAGAGAGCGATAGGAGTTGTATACAATCCACGATATGAAAAATATAAAAAATTATGTCTCAACTATCTTGCCTTTAAGATACGATGTTTTTTTATTTATTGATGAAACCCATGCATTACATCCTTTACATATGCCAAATATAGATGATAAAGATTTTAGAAACATTTCTATTGTAATATATGTAAATCCTGGATAAATAATAGATAAAAATAATAAATTTTCTACCAGGTTTACAACTATCGCTACTAAACTCTCATTTATTTTTTCTTATTATTTTTTCATAAAAACTGTCGATGAATTGTATCATACGTTGATCTGTATTTTGTTCGTTTTTGCGAATATAATAATAAAGTTCTTCAGTAGCAGCATGATAGTCTATTCCTATATTTTGTGCTATTTGTAATGAAATTGATGATAAAAGTAATTTACGTAATAGTATATCTGTACCATAATTTGCTAAATCAGTTGATAGCTCTTCTAAGAAGTTTTTAAAATTTGAATCAACATAACGGTCTTTAGCTTCTCTAGTTTTAATGGAAAATGTAACGCCCATCATTCTTTGTTTCATATGAATAGTTTCGACCATTTCAATAAAGAGATCATTTAGTTTTGGATCTTTGGAAAGAATCTCTGATAATAGTTCTGAAGCATCTTGTTCACTTATCTGCATTTTAGTAACTAAAGTAAATAAGACATGACATGCAGCACATCCATTTTCTTTAACTTTGGAAGCCTTAGAATCTATTTGTTGTATTTCTTGTAAAATTATTGATTTTGCTATTTCTTGTTCTTTTGACATTACCAATTAGTTTGATTATCATAATATAAGCATGGATAATAATGAAGCATTATACCACTTATAAAATGTTCAATAAACAAAAAGTTAATTCCAACTGCCACGGGATAAAAATTGTTACATCTTATTTCATTTTTTTAGATGTCCTTTATTCAATGATTTGATTTGGATATGTAATTTACAAAATCAAAACTCTACAACTAACAAACCAAATAAAATGGATTGTTATTTATGAATATTAGGACTACTACTCATTATTTTATAAAGAATATGTCTATTGATATTCATGATCTTTCCATAACTTATGATATTCAATCTTTTTTTGTATGCTTCAGATAGAATGTAGTCTAACTTAACATTTGGTTAATATTAATAATTATTTAGGCTAAGATTGTTCACATTAATCATCTGAAAATCCTTTATGTCTTCATTTTTTCTTGTTCTTCTGATTTTTGATGTTCATAAAGATCCTCTACAGTATTGAAATTTATACCACATTCTTTACATCTGAGTTTCACTAGATGTCATTAGTATTATATAATTTACATAATATATTAATAATATACAAATAGATCAAAAGAATATTTGTCATTGCACAGCAAAATTATATTCTATTTGAAACATTCTAAATCAATTAACCTGCATTATAGGTACCTGACC
>DASQLB010000123.1:0-8204 GCA_035630235.1 Nitrososphaeraceae archaeon
ACTAACAATCTTTCTTTGAAATAAAGATTCTTATACAATATTTATTAATAAAAATATTCAAATTTCGATAAATTCATTTTTGGTAAACTTTAAGAGAAGGACTAATGTAAATTATTTGTATTCCTATTGTCATTTCTAAAATATCGGATAATTAGATTAAGAAGATTTACCAGGAATCGTATTTATCTTATATTTCGCTATTTATTTTTCTTATATGTAAAATTAAAGTTAAAGCTAGGATGGCTTTAGCTAACAACAACTAGGTTAATGATAATTTAAAATAACATTCAATAATGGAGTTATTGGTTAGTATAGCGATGGATTATAACAAGTTATGTAAATCTATATTTGCTTTGCATGATGACATAAGATACGCTGGAGTAGTAGATGAAACTGGTGCTCTACTTGCAGGAGGAATGAAGAAAGGTATTGATTCTATAGTGGATGTGGCTGGAGAAGAACTGTATTTGGCGCAAACAGCAATTAGAAGATCCATGAGGGAAAGGTTCGATCCTACGATGGGGAAAGCAAGATTTTCATATATTGAACGAGAGAAACTCTCTGTGATCACATTATATTTGGATAATAAGGTAGTTTTAATAACCATGGAGCCAAATATTGATTCTCATACAGCAATAGATATAGCTGAAGATTCTTTAGATATGCTAGATGGAAAAATCGATATTTAATAATAATAAAATGATTCTAAGAATTGAGTCTAACTGATAGTCTAACTATTTCTTAGCGGTCTAGAAATAGATAGATAAATATTTATCCTATTATATTATGCATGGTTTTTAAATCCTGTTCAAACTCATTTAATTCTGATGGTACATTTATTGTGGTAGCATCTTTGAGTGATAATGGTTTACCTGTATTTGGATTGATTGAATTTTTTTTCTTATTCCAAACAAGAGAATTAAACTCAACTATTTTTTCTGTGTATTTTTCAAAATCTTTAAAAAAATCATTTGTTTTGGGGAATTTCTGGTTGTGAATACTTTCTGAAGAATAAAGAGTTTTCCATAATTTTTCAGTGATAAATGGACAAATAGGTGCGGCTAGTAATAGTATTATTGAGAAACATCTGTGCAAAGTATAAATAGAGGAGATTTGGGAATTTTTATTTTTATTATCATATGCTCGCCCTTTAATCATTTCCACATAATGAGAGGCAAAAACATTCCATGTAAAATCTCTTATGCTGGTAGCAGGAATAAAAAAATTATAACTATTGTACCCTTTTATACATGAATTTATAAGTTTGTCCAATTCGGCCAAAATCCACTTGTCCGTGTGTAACAGATTATTATTTTTTACAGATTCAGTTGAAAACCCTTTAGGTACTTCAAAAGAGGAAATAAATCTACCTAAATTCCATAACTTTGAGAGAAATTTCTGTGAATTAGAAATACTTTGTTCAGAACAACGAAAATCCTGTCCTAAATTAGTTTCACTAGCAGACCAAAATCTAAATGTATCTGCTCCATATTTTTGAATTAATGGTAAAGGATCAACAACATTTCCTTTACTTTTACTCATTTTTTTTCCTTTTTCATCTACACCAAAACCCATTACCCAAACATTAGGCCATGCCAATTTTCCTGTTAATTGGTAACACCGGAGCATTGTATAATATAACCATGTCCTTATGATATCTTTTGCTTGAGGTCTTATTGTTGCAGGGTATGTTCTCCTATAAAATTCTGGGTCTTGAGAAAATTGGGATATGAATAAAGGCGTAATACTAGAGTCCATCCATGTATCAAATGTTTTATCTTCACCAACAAACTCGTTGAATCCGCAAGTAGCACAGACATCAAAAGGTGGTTTTTCTTTCCATGGCTGATAATATTTACCTGATTTAGGTAAATTAGGTGATTTACAATTTTGACAAAACCAAATTGGTATCTCTGTCCCATAGAACCGTCTTCTTGATATAGGCCAATCTATTGTAACTGCATTTAACCAATTTTTTAATATTTGTTTATGAATAGGTGGATAAAAATTTAATTTATTTGAAAATTCTTTGAGAATTGGAAGATAGTCTAATTGTTTAAGATAATAATCCTGTAAAGGAATAATTTCTATTTGAGTCTTACTTCTTTCACAAATGGGAGTTCTATGCATGATTTTTTCTTCTCTTTCTATAAAACCTTCACTTCTTAAATCATCGATAATTTTTTGTCTTGCATGTTTTAATTTTAAATTGTGGTAATTCCCTGCTGAAGAGGTGGTATACCCATTTTCATCAATTGATACTATTTCTTTTAGATTGAGTTCTCTAAAGACTTGAACATCGTTATGATCACCATAACTACATACCATAACAACTCCTGAACCAAAATCTGGTTTTGCAGAATGATGGGTTAAAATTGGGACATTTCTCTTAAACAAAGGTAAGACTACTTCTCTTCCAATTAAATGAGTGTACCTTTCATCTTTAGGATTTATTATTATTGCCTGACAAGCATAAAGTAATTCAGGGCGAGTCGTTGCGACAACTATTTTATCATTATTTGTATTGGCTATACTAAAAAACATATAAATTAGATTTGTTGGGAGATCATCATAGATTATTTCTGCATCGGAGATGGTTGTACCACAATCAATACAGTAATTATTAGGTCTATTAGAAATGTAGATTAGCCCTTCGTTCCATAAATCAATAAAAGTTTTTTGGGTTAAGGTTCTAAATCTAATTGAATCTGTTCTATAATACCCTTTAAAATTGCAACTTAATCCTAAATTTCTCATTATTTCAATCATGTCATTTTCCAGATCGTCAAGAGCACTTTTACATAACTCTAGAAATTTTTCTCTAGGCACCTGACGCATTCGAACTTTATATTTTTTTTCTGTATAGATTTCTACTGGGAGGCCATTTCTATCTATACCAATAGGAAACATAACATTATGACCATTCATCCTCGCAGTTCTAGCTATCATATCTATCTGTGCATAGTGTGCAGCAGCACCAATATGCCATGGTTTTCCTGACGGGTAAGGAGGAGGTGTATCAATAACAAATACACTATCAACATTATCATTATTTTTTAATGTGAACGAATATAGATTTTCTGAATCCCATGACTTTAGGAGTTCTGATTCAATTTCATGATTCCAAGATTTTGAAGAAATTATAGGTTCCATTCTATATTTTAGTTCTAATATTTTATATGGTTATTAACGTTAATATCAAAACAATTATCAATGGATAGAAATTCTATTAGAAACATAATCATCTAACATCGGCTAAAAGATGTGCTCCTTTATTAACACCCTCGTAAATATAAACACCCAATGCATCAATATTTTTAGGCATTTTTGGAGCTAAAATTGTAAGTATTTCTTTGGAAAGATTTTCTACTGTAGCCTCATCTGATAAAAGATAAACTGTGGATTTTGGCATTTGTAAATCAAAATATCCTTGAGGACCATCAAACTTAACATAATAGTAAAGATCATCATCCTTTGATAGATATCTCTCATTTACAAAAAACTTGTGATCTAAGTCGTTTATTGCTTCTTTTATCAACTTTTTAGCTTCACTAAAATCTATAACTAAACCATTTTCCATTTTACCAATAATTTCTACCATTACAGTTGATGTATGTCCATGAAGGATAGAACATTTCTTTACCAAAGGCAAAATATGAGCGTAATCAAATGAAAGTGAAGGATCTTCGATAAAAATAGATCCGATTTTTTCATATTTGGTATCAAAGAAAAAGATTGATTCAAACTCTGTCAATTTGCCTTTATATTTTGATGAACCTATTGCAACTATTTTTAAATCTGGATATGTACTCTTTATCCTGTTAAACTTTATTAAATCATCATTTGAATCTATAACTTCTATATATTTTTCATCATATGTTTTAAAATCTACTGTGAGAACTTCGCCTCCTGGTAGTTTGATTTGAGGATTTACTTCATACTTGATACCAAGAAAATTCAGTAAGTTGGATAAAGATAATTGAGTCCTATTTAAGAGATAATCGCCTCTATCGTTAAGATATTTAATATCATTTTCAATAACATTCCGGTTATTTGACAATATTAGAAATGTGCAAATCTATATATAAAAATCTAAGCCTTCCCTAGATACTCTGATATACCTAAAATATTCAATATTCTTAACAATATAATATTGTACTTTAAATCAGTTACGAACTTTTATATCCTAAAAAATTACATACAATTAAAAAAATAAATTATAAGACCTCTGAAATCACTTTAAATGTCTATAGACCTTACTTGGAAAATTATTGAATCTATTAAAACTTGCATTTTAACGAATGAAAATATTGGCATTGCATTTTCAGGAGGAATAGATAGCTCATTACTTGCAAAAATTTGTAACGATATTTATAAAAAGAATGTCATTTTATTATCAATAGGTTTTCCTTGTTCACATGATCTCGAATTTTCTAGAAGAATGGCTCGTGAATTAAATATGAAACACATTACATATGAAATCCGAAATGAGGAGTTCAGTAAAATTGCAAGAAAGGTTATTGACAATCTAGAATGTAATAATATTTCTCACATAGAAAATTGTATAGCATTTTATTTTATATCTTTTCTTTCAATTCTGAATAATTGCAAACTTGTTTTAACAGCCAATGGTTTTGATGAGTTATTTTGTGGGTATGACAGATATAGACAAATAATATCACATGGTCAGAAACAGATTCAAAGTTTTATGGAACAAAAAATTGCTAACGAACTCACTCTTGTAAATGAAATAAATAAGTTTTCAACAGAATTCAATGTTCAGATCAAACAACCATTTTTAACTAAAAATTTTATTGATTTTGCAATGAAAATACCCATAGAGAAAAAAATACTAGGACCGACGGATAAGCTTAGAAAACATATCTTAAGAGAAATTGCCATATCTTTAAATGTACCTATAGAATCTGCAATGAAACCAAAAAAAGCTCTCCAATATGGAACTTTGATCCATAAAAATCTAAATAAAATTATCAATACAGATAAAGATATAAAAACAAAATTATTGACTAAAATTCATCATTAAATATCATTTTTCCAAGTACATTTTTTCTTTAATAAGATTATAATTTAATTGGATGTTGATAATTCATTGCAAACAGTTGAAGATACATTTTCAATTATCTTAATTCCAGAAGCAAAATGCTGTTCTGGATTGAAAAGGTCGTTCAATTCCATTTCAGAGAAATATTTTGAAAGAACCGTATCGTCCTTTATTGCTTGTATGAACTGTTTACCATTATCCTTTGCTTGAAAAGCGACTCTCTGAATATCCATATATGCTTCAATTCTGGGTATACCTTTTCGTACTAGGGATTCCAAAATGAATTCAGCGTAAATCTGTCCCTTTGTAATATTTATATTTGAAGATACTTTTTCAACATTTACAAATATATTTTTTATAACTTTTATCATGGTCGTTAACATTTCATCCAAAAGTATTATTCCCATTGGTATAGTAAATCGTTCATTTGCTGAATTTGATAAATCGCGTTCATGCCATAGACAAATATTTTCCATAGAAACACTAAGAAGAGATCTCAAAAGTTTTGCTAAAGAGGATACTCTTTCACTCTTGATTGGGTTCTTCTTTATAGGAACTGCACTACTTCCCATTTGCCCACTTTTAAAAGATTCTGCAATTTCATCTATCTCTGTTCGCTGTAAATTTCTGATTTCAATTGCAATTTTGTCTAATGAAGTGCCTATTAAAGCAATAAGAAATTGTGCTTCTGCCAATCGCTCTCTTGGTATTACTTGTGTGGCAGCCTCTATTGGATGTAGATCCAATAATTTCGCGACGATTTGTTGGACCTCCAATGCTTTATCACCCATTAATGATCCAGTTCCAACAACTCCCAAGGTTTTACAAATCAAAAAACGCTTTTTACCTTCTTTTATCCTTTCTACGTGTTTTACCATTTCCATTGCCCATACCGCAAATTTTAATCCAAAAGGAATAATACTTGCATGTTGACCATGTGTTCTTCCAACTGCAGGTTGGAGTTTGAATTCGACAGCTTTCTTGGATAAAATTTCTGCTAATTCTTTAATTTTAGGTTCAATAATTAACAGTGATGCTCTTAATTGCATTGAGGTAGTTGTATCTATAATGTCATTACTTGTCAAGCCAAAATGTACCCATGGCTTTGTATCGGGGGAACACTGTTCACTTATAGCATTTACTACTGCAGCCATATCATGATCTGTAGTAGATTCCAACTCTTTTGTTCTGTTTAACGTGATTTTTCCTGATTTGGCGAGACGGGTAATCTCTTTGGCTGCATCTACGGGGATTACTCCAACATTTGATTGGGCAAGGGCAGTTGCTGCTTCAAATTCAAGAATAAAGTCCAGTCTTTTTTGTTCTTCAAAAATATCTTTAATATCTTTGCTACCATATCTTCCCGAATCTATTGGCAAAATACCCATTATAAGATATTCAATTTATGTATAGAAATAAATCTTTTCTATCGTGATATGAAAGTTAACCAAATGGTAACTATTCGTCCTTTGTAATAAAATCAAGAATAAGTTTTGCCTGTTTAAAGTGTACAGCATCTATCATTTTACCATCAACTTTAAAGGCACCACGTTTATCGCCATGTTGTTGGATTTCATTCAATGTTGAAATAACTTTTTTTGCCCATTCAATTTCGTTTTGTGATGGTACAAACACATTATGAACAGGTTCTATATGCTTAGGGTGAATTATACTTTTACCAGCATAACCAAGTTTTTTGGCAGTTTTAGCATCTCGTTGGAGACCATCTAAATCATCTACTTTCTGCCATATAGAATCCAAAGCTGGAATTCCTGCAGCTCTTGCATCCACTGGTATTTTTGCTCTAGCATAACTAAATTCTAATCCTTCATTCTCATAATCTAATTTCATATCATACAAATAATCAAAAACACCAAACAAGAGAGAACAGATTCTTGAATTATATTTTGCAATAGGATAAGAATTTACTACTCCTTGAGAGGATTCTATAGATGGAATTAATTTGGTTGTTTTTTGAAGGTTTCTTTTTTTTTCTAGAGTTTCAATTATTTCGGTAATTTTTTCTAGTTCAGAGTCTGAATTTACTTTTGGTATTACTATACCATCCAAACTCTCACAAATTACAGATTCTAAATCTTGTTCATAAAGTCCCGATTCGAAGGAATTTATTCTAACAAAAAGCTGAGGCAATTCTTTGTGCTTGTTATTAGCATTATCAATTTTATTATTAATATTGATGTTAATACGATTTAAACTATGGTTATTGTTTGAAAGAGATTGGGTAATCATCTCCCTTGCTATAGTTTTTTCAGAAATAGGTACTGAATCCTCCAGATCGAAACATAAAATATCAGGATAAAGCAGCCTTGATTTCTCTAGAAATCTCTTATTATTTCCTGGTATAAATAATAATGTTCTAAACATCATTGACTATCATAAATTAAAAATAACAAGTAAAAAAAAGAAATTATTACAGTTCTTGTGGATTAGTTAATATTTTACCAATTTGATCGGCATTTGCCATCATAACATGACCCTTGACCATTTCAGAGAATGGTAATTTTGTCGCGATAAGGGGTTTAATTTTTCCTTTTCCTGTCCAATAAATTATATCCTCTAAATCTGATTTTGTTCCTTGGGTAGAACCTAATAGATTAGTACCTTTAAAGAACAAATATCGAAGATCAAGTGTTGTATCATAACCAGTAGTTGCACCGGTTGCAACTAATGTTCCACCCATTTTTAATAATGAGACCTCCTGAGGAAAAACTGCTTTACCTATATGTTCAAAAACAACATCTACACCTTGTTTATTTGTAAGATTTCTAACTTTTTTGTGCCAATCTTGTTCTCTATGATTTACAACTTGGTCCGCTCCTAACTTGATACAAGTATCCATTTTTTCCTGATTTCCAGCAGTGGCAATGACATCACAATTATATAATTTTGCAATTTGAATTCCTGCCATGCCAACACCACTAGTTCCTCCCATTATTAGAACGGTTTGGCCTGGTTTTATTTTTGCTCGTCCGACCAACATGTGCCATGCTGTCATTCCTACCATAGAGATAGCGGCTGCATCGTCGAATGAGACAGAATCAGGTATCTTTGCAACGTTAACTTCCGGTAAATGAGTATATTGTGCGAATCCACCCCATAATGGTCCAGTTTGAAATCCCCA
>DASQLB010000124.1:0-3564 GCA_035630235.1 Nitrososphaeraceae archaeon
GTAATAGGCTCATTTCAATCACAAGTAGACAGAAATAGTGGTGTATGGGACTTGTATAATCCACAAAAAATTGCAGAAAATCACTCAGTAGCTGTAAATAACTTTACAAGTTACCTGTTAAATACTGCAAATCTAGTAAATAATGCTCTACTATCAAATATTAGAGTTTACAATACAGCACTTGAACAAACACGTGATAATCTAAAGGCTTTCGCAAAAACAAATACTAATTACATACAAGCACTTAATAGACATAATTCAGATGTAAATAATAGCAACTAAAGACTAGTCTTTAAACATTTTTTTAACGCAATTTTATAATATTTCATTTTTTTAGATTATAGGGTATATTCTTTTAAATTGGCTTTCACAAATTATTATTTTATTTACTAATAGAAGTATTTTTATAAGTATAGAAGTTATCGTTAACAAATATTTATAACAAATTAATAGTATTTTAGTAATTTGAGTAATTATCATTCACTTGCTCAGTTTTTAGAGCATGTATTAGATTATAAAATATTAATTCTCCACTATTATTACAGAACCAGTTAAAATGAAAATTAGTAGTTAGAGGTTGTACGACAAGTGATATCGAATGATCATCAATTTTAATTGGTTTTATTTTCAATACCTGTTGACAGATCTCTATCCTCCGTTGGAATATCTTGTAATGTTTGATTAGTTACATTTTTTGGATCAATCGGTGTAATTCCATTTTCTTCAGCCATACCAGTATTCATAAAAATTGGGATCGTAATTATAGTGATTATTGTAAATAATATTCCAAATAGTATTTTGAATTTAGTGTGAAATGTCCCATCTTCTATCTTTGTCATATGCAGTTATTAATTAATAACGTACTATATCAAACCTTCTTATTGAATTTGTATTAGACATATATCATCAGGAAATAATAATTAAATCCATTGTCAATATCACTGGATTCAAGAAAAAATTAGCAGTAACTATACATTAAGAAATTTAGGGTTGTTACTTCAGTATAAAGTATTTTTTGTTTATTATTAATATTATAAGATTTTACTAAATATGAGAAATTGAAATGAATATGGATCTAAGAAGATAAGCCCTGATAAAGTGATTTTTATAAAACAATCACCTACTAGTAAATTAATTGACTAGGAATCCTTAATTTTATCCTACGAGTAAAATAATTATGACTGCAAACGAAAACATGCGTTTGATGAAAATGTTGGATGATGCATGGAATTCACAAGATTGGCATACTTTCAGGAAACTTCATACAAAGAATGTTGCTGTATATTGGCCAGGTCAATCTAAACCTACTATAGGACTACACATACATCAAAAAGAAGCTCAAATGTTTTTTAATGCATTCCCTGATAATCACATTGATAACGTTCCGTACCTTGTACTTTTCGGTCAGGCAGATTGGACTTGTTCAATTGCCAATTTTACTGGTACACATACAGGTCCAATGGTTGGTGAAAATGGAAAAACTATTCCTCCAACAAATAAAAAATTTCATATTGAATTATGCACAGTAGCGCATTGGAAGAATGGAAAAATAAATGAAGAGAAATTATTTTATGATTTAATAGAACTAATGAGACAATTAGGTTGGATACAATAAGTAAAAAAAACAATTTGTTATCATTAGAAGGGGATTTCTTGAATTCTAAAACCTAGTTTTCAATAATTATGATTCATAAAATTTTATTACTCATAAAGTGATTTAATTGTAAAAAAAATTTAAATAGTAAATTTACAATGAACAATTTCTATTGGTCAAATTGTTATATTCATTTCATTGAGACTTAGATCGATGACAATAATAATTCATATCATTCGTTAATATTTTAGACTTTAATAAAAGTCAAATTTTAAAAGAAACAAAACTACAAATGAGGTAGTTGTAAGAAATCTTACATGTAACGTATCATATATACAATGATAAATTCAATTATTAAGGTTTATGTTTAATATATCCTTATATTTAATATGTACTTAAATAAAGACCAGAAAGAAAAAAAGGCTTAATAGATCAATCTTTTTAGAATATAGTTTGATATCGTTACATGAATACAAATAATTAATTTAGGTTTACATAAATATTTTATTATTCTATATATTATTTAAATTCTGACATTTATATTTACAATTGAAATTTTCTTTCAGTGTTGTTATTTAAGTAGTGTTACATGTTACTCACTATACCGTCTATCATTAATCAAGTTAGGTATTTTTCAGGTCATATTTCAGGCAATTATAACATACATCTAAATATTTAATCAGATTACATAAATTTTATGGATGATGTAAAGATGACTGATAAAATTAAAACTTGGTTAAAAGATGAAGATGTTCATTATAATAAAATAGAAGATAATTCAACTGATTTACACATAACTTTATGGTTTAGTAAAGACATCCGTTTAGAAGCAATTGTATGGTATGACAAATTAACTATTTCATCAAATGTAATAAATTTTTCAGAAGACATTAAAAATCTTCTATTAGTTCATGAAAATTACCGTGATGAACTAGATATACTATTACATCAACAGATTCCAAATTTTGTGTTTTTGTACAGCAATGATGAATTGACAAATTTGGTTGGTGTACGTATTTTCAAAGATATCTGGGACGACTCATTAACTAAAACATCATTTTTTGAAACAATAGTTGCAGTTCAACATAGTGTCTACATAGTAAAGATAAAGGAAAGAGAATGGGCTAAACTAAAAGAATAATATTCTTTTAGTAGCTCCATTTCAGATTTTATATATTCAAACCTCTTGATAAATACCCGAATCGATATTGAATAAATCACATCTATCATGTGTTTATTTTTTTAGATTTAGAAAATTGCCTTGGGTTGGAAATGCTGATGCGACCAGTGATGAAAAGATCATTCCTATTACAAGGAGAGACATCATCACAAATATTGTTTTCTTTGATATCTGTACTACCATTTATTAATTTTTTATATGTAGTATTAGAAAGTAAATAATTAATATCATATTACATAATATTCTAAAAAAATAGTAATCTAATTAAGATGAATAAAAAATATTATTTAACTAAATTTATCAATATAATAAAATAGAATAAAGTTAAAACATATTTAGCTATTCAATTATACTAAGATTTAGCTAATATTTCTCTTAGCCTTGGTTACAGAGTTAACACTTGTACTATAATTCACATCAAGGATTACCAAATTCCTTAGATTTTTTGATTTCATTACCTAGTCTCATATAGTTCTGAATTTATGTATGATAGAGATCAACTAGAATATATTTATTGATATACTTTACATAAATCATTATAAATACAATAACTTTATATTTTATTTTGTTAAATTTTATATGTTTGTCTACAAATACTAATATATCAACAACAAATTTACAAACTGATTCAGAATCACTATCTAAATTTATTAAAATTGTAGGTATTCGAAACAAGAACTCTGCAAAACAATATCATTCTCGACTTTTATCTTTCGACAGATTTGTAAAAGAATATTTTAACAATAATAATAATAAAATCACAAATATAGACAATATAATTAATAATTTA
>DASQLB010000125.1:0-26005 GCA_035630235.1 Nitrososphaeraceae archaeon
AGAACATTTACTTTTGACAGGAAGACAGATATCGGTTTAATACAAGTTGGAGACAGATATCATGCATGTGTTTCTGGTGACGACCTAAGACCACCAGAGGGAACTGAATGTGAAAAGAGAGTAATTAAACAATTTGACAGACCTAATTCCTTGCCTGCTCGATAGAAAAATCTCATCAATTTTAAGAGTAATATAAAAAGCTATTATTAATATATGAAATATTTTTCTTCATTTGATAATATTAACAAACCAATTGGAGAATTAAACAAAAATTGGATATACCTACAGGTAGTCTACACAGTCATTTTAGATATTTGGAAAAAATAATTTAGTTACATACAGAAAAGAATTTCGAGGTAGAACTGCTACTACAATATATTCTATAACGGAAAAAGGATTTGAAGAATTTACTAAATTAAGAGAAAGATTATTTAAGGTTTTGAAATAACTAGACATATTCACTTAGACCTTCATCAGAACATTTTTCACCGCAATAATCACATACCAGTTCATTAGTATTATTCTCTGTTTCTCTAAATTTTCCTTTCTTACATGTTGGGCATAATTCTAATTCTGACATATCATATTAAATCATTAGCTAAAATAAAAGTTCTATCAACCGAATTTTGATACTTTGGTTACAAAGAGCAATCAACCGGTGAGTTTACAAAGCCCTAAAAAAATAAAATTATGATAATGCTAAAAGGGCAAGTCAAATCTGAAATAGTTGATGTTCAAAAGTAATTTGATAAAATAGGGATATACAATTGAAAGAACTTTTACATTTGACAGAAATACCGATTTGGGTCCAATACATATTGGAGATAGATTTCATACATGTGTAATAGGAAAAGAATTGTATCCACCCGAAGGTTCCGAATGCGAAGAGAGATTAATTAAAAACCTGATAAACCCAATCCATTAGCAGCACGATAAGTAATTGCAATAGAATGTAAAGATCCAATCATTTTTTCTATTTTACAAATCCAAAAAATCAAATACACAAATCGAACTAATTTTTATGTTATAGATCAAAACTATTATGAGGAAAAATAGTTGCTAAATATGAATTGAATAAGGAGTGTTCATGAATATACGATTCTTAACCAATCTTTATTTTATAAATTCTTCTATCATTATATAGATTCCAAGTGCTATTAATACAAAAGGTAAAATTAAATGACCAATACGTCGTATATGGCCTGCAAGAAAACTATGATTCACAAGATAATATCCAATACTACACCAGACTGCTGTCATAATTAGAAATAGTACAACTAGAATGACTATTTGACCAATTATATTGTTGCTAGCAAATAATGGAGTATAAATTCCTATATTGTCACCACCATTTGAAAAAGTTACAGCAGCAACATTGAGGAAAGATAATGCTGAGCCATTTTTTGTAAATTTATATTTTGTAGAATTTGGATCGGTTTCTTTTTTCTTTTTATAATACACTGTTAATTTTTTTATACCAATGGTAATTGGTATAAGACCCATAAAACCTATAAGAAATGATGGAATAACTAGGGAGATAAAAGATGCAATTATACTGATTGCTATTAGTAATCCAATTCCAATATATTGACCAAATACAACTTGGTATTTTGAATATTTTAAAGAATTAGAAAAGAATATAATTAAAAGAAAGATATCGTCAATATTTGTAGAGACAAATGCCGATATACCTAATACTAACAAATATCCAAAGTCTACCATAAAATAAGCAACTTCTCAATTTTCTATTGATTATAGGGATATAAATTGAATTTTAAATCAAATAATAGAAATAATACAATAATTTAAATTTTAATAATGGTTCTTTACGGATTAACATAAATATGTCAGTATCAAACCATCTACTAAATGAATAGAACATTTATGATCTATATCTTGGCAGCGATAATCTCATTCTCTGCCATCACGGCAATAACAATGCAACCCATATCAGTAAGCGCTCAAACCCAACCAGCACAACCACAAACCCCAGCACAAGTACAACCATTAGCAATAAGTCCATCATGTGGTCAAGTTATAACACAAAACGTTGTTTTAACTTCTAACTTGAATTGTGCAGAAACTGATGGTCTTATAGTAAATGCAGGAGATATTGTTATAGATCTTAACGGACATACAATATCTGGTCCAGATATCGATAGCGATACACAGACTTCCAGTAAAGTTGGAATAATGATACCAAATGTGAACAATGTTGTAGTTCAGGATGGTACTATTGAAGGATTTCAAGCGGGTGTATTAATGACAGGATCTCAAAATGTTGAGGTAAAAGGAATGGTTATTAAAAATAACCAAATAGGATTATTCAGTACCGGTGCCAGTATAATTAACGCACATTTATCTATAATTATGAATAACCAAATTGGTATTGCAGGTCATTCTACACAACAAAGCACTTTTGAAGATAACATAATTTTCCAAAATACTTTAGCAGGAATCACACTAGTAAACTCAGATAACTCTGTTATCACTTTGAATTCTATTACTGAATCTGGAAATGGTCTTTATATAGACAATCAAAGTAACCAAAACAATATTAACTTTAACAATGTTCTTTTGAACACAATCGATGTAAACAATGCTAATGGGTTACCAGTAAACACCAATGGTAATACATATGATCAAAACAATTGTATGACTGCTAATCCAAGCGGTATATGTATTGGTAAGTAATCTAGACAAAAAAATTCCATCTCTTTTTTTCTTTATGTATAGTTAAAAAAAAGAATATAGACCACTTAAAATTAGAATCTTTTTATAATTAAACTTCCTTTTAATTAATTAAAAATAAATTCTCTTTCTAAAAACCTTATAAATTTACTACCTAAAAAATGATATACCTTTGTCTGCAAACATGATTTTATGTTAGGTACGTTGTATATAGTATAAATCTCATTATTAAGTCAAACTAACTATCAAATCATTCTTGTAATCTTCATATTATGTAACAATTCGATATAAATTTTTGATAAATTATTTCCCTATCTAAACTATCAAAATTTGGTCTGCATATACCATTATAAATTAACTTCCTGTTTTAAAGGAGGTGGTGATCTCTTAAGTTAACAGGGCATTCATAGAAGAAAACTAAAAAAATTGGAGAATCAGGTAAAAAATTGACAAGTATTATAATAACAATTTAGACAGTTTTAAATTGAGTGGTTTCATGTGGCTTCAGTTTGTTCCATATCAATCCAAATGTTATTCCCAAAACAATCCAGAAGATAGTCATTGTTAACATACTCATAATTCTAAATTCATTTACTAAAGAGATAGGTGCAGTTATATCATCAGGATTTGAAGGAACAAATATGAATGCATCTATCATAATTATTGTGTAAATAGTGGAAATTACCAAGAATTTCAAAGACGATTTCGCTTTCATCTTTGTATATAAAAGTGAAAGCCCCAAAGCAGTAAGACCAGATATCAAAATAAATGAAATATACAAATATTGTCTATAGTTTATTGTGTCCGGATCTCCTACCGTTGGAGGATTCGCAGGATATTTAATTGCCGGAATCATAAAAATAACTAACCATATGATTCCTGATAATGCAAGTGCTTTTTTTATGTTTGAACCGGGGATAAGTTTTCTTCCAAAAATAAATACTATACCTAATAGAGCTCCAAACGACATTCCTAATATAGTACCGGCAGCTATTTCTCCTCCTTTTTGCCAGGATCGATAACTGGCATGTTCTATAGGATCTATCTCTTCACCTGCACTAGCGGCATTTGTCACCTCGATTCCTATTGCTTTGTCTAAATATGGTTCGACTAATGCAAGATTGGCGAGTCCAAGGATTGTTCCAGCGATAGCACCAGAAATTAAGGCAACAACAAGAAAAGATAAACTATCCATAAAACGAGGTCACCAAAATTATAGAAAATTAATGACAGGGAAATCCTGCGGCATGTCTCATATCATGAGAGAATTCATGAACCCAAAGATCATTATATGCTTGTTCTCCTTGAACAAGACTGAAAAGCTGACCTTGATCGTAACCTACAATAAATAATCCAAAGATTAAAACAAATATCAATAATCCTATAGCAGCTTTAGGAACTTGAGTTTCTGAAATTTGAACTTGTTTTCGAAGGGACATAATTATAGAATCTTAATTAAAATCACTGATATATAAAGAGTTGTCTAAGATATCCAACATATGGCTTAATATGAATACATTTACATATTGCTATGAGGAATTATTGATACACGAAGTAACAAATGCATACATATGTCAAACTTTTAGAAAAAGTTTCCAATCAATCTTCCCCAACTAGACAACTCTCATTTGGTATAGGGCATATTTTTAAAGCTTTACAACTGGCCAAACAGAATGGACATATAAGTAGAGATTTACTTGGAAGCGAGTTATCATTGGGAGGAGGTTCTATCAAAACATTAATCAAGCATTTAAAGACTACGGATATGATAAAAACAAGTAATGCAGGTACTATTTTATCAGAAAAAGGAGAAAAAATAATTTTACAAATCTTATCACATATTCCTAAGGAAACAATTATTCCTAAAAGCTCTATAACAGTTGGTAAGTTCAATTATGCAGTTCTAATAAAAAATATTGCTAATTCAATACATTCTGGAATAGAACAAAGAGATATAGCTATTAAATCAGGTGCAACAGGCGCTACAACATTAATATTCAAAGATGGAAAATTTCTAGTACCCAAAACTAATTTTAATGCGTTAGCAGATGAGTTGAATATGCAAAAAATTTTAATGGGAAACCTCCAACCTGAAAATAACGATGTAATCATAATTGGAAGCGATAATATCAGTAAACAAAATGCAGAGTTAGCAGCAAAGAACGCAGCGCTTTTTACTATCATGAACCATCTTAAACATTAATCTTTACATTTATTTGTATACTCAGATTGGAACTTTTTAATCAATTAATATAGTTGTAACAAGTTTATGTTATATAAATCTGCTACTTGAGGATTGGTCTGGTTTCATGTATATGGCTATGTAGTTATAGATATGTATATAAGTTGTTGAATAACTTATCCAGTTACTTATAATAATATTGTTACAATTGAACTAAAAAAACTAAAAAGTTTTATTTACAAAAAGTCGTAGTAAATAGTAATTTAATTCATAAATTGAGCATTAAAGCCGAAATCAGCAATATTTACTAATTTATCTAAAATGTGAAAAAGACTATATCTAGATACGAATAAAGTTAATGCATGAAGGATAACACAAACTTTCTACTATGGCCTTTCCAATTAAAACTAATAGACATGGTACAATTAGGCAAATTTTTAATTAGCAAATTAGTTTCTCCAATTAACTAAGTGATTATTATATATTCAGAATGTAATTCTATCCAGAATATATACTAAAATAAATTAAAAAAAAAGAATTTAATATAACCATCATCAAAAAAGAGAAATAAATAAATTATTAAATTAATAAGTATAAAAATACATGTAATTAGCTATGAATTTACATTTCTAATCATTGGTTAGGTATGGCATAGTCTAGATATCCGAGTCTTTTACCCGCATTTTGCTTTATACAAACTATGATAATTAACTCATTTTAATTTTTATAATATTTAGACAATTATTCATTTAAATCATTATTGTCAAATATATTGAATAGATAAAAGTTAACATTTTTACACCGATTTTCATACTATAGAATTAACAATATAGTTTTATATTAGGTTAGCCTAATATAACTATCTGGAAATGCATTGGCATAATTAGGTCATTCAACACTCATTCCGGCATATACCAATCTATGCCGGAATAGAAAAAAAATGTTGGTCTAAGTATTCATATTTTCTACATCGATAATTGTCTTTTAAATTAAATAGTAGTTCAATTAATAGAATTTCCTATGACAATGCCTAAAGGATGGAAAAGTGAACAAACTACTACTACTAAAAAAGAAAATATTAACGAACAGAAGGAAAAGTCAAGCTCAAAGAATGAACAAACTACTACTACTAAAAAAGAAAATATTAACGAACAGAAGGAAAAGTCAAGCTCAATAATAACTTTGGAAGATAAAGTAATTATTCAAGAATTAATTGCAAAACATAACATTGATCTCGATAATAAAAATATAGAAGGATGGACTAATACTTGGACAGACGATGGAATATGGAGCACACCTTTTGGTGAAGCAAAAGGTAAAACAGAACTTAAAAATATGATTACCCAAGTTACGAACGAATTTGCTAGTGGTAAAAGACATTTATCTACAAACATCATAATTGAAAGCGCTCCAAATAATATGGCTAGCACACAATCGTATCTAATAGTAACAGAAGCTAAAAGAACTCCTGAAGTTGTAGCTTCTGGTACTTATAGTGATACATTAATGAAGGATACAAACGGTAAATGGAAATTTGTACAGCGTAAATTAGATATTGACCTCGTAAATGATTCAAAATAGAGTCAACTACCATATTATTTGAGACTACATCAAAATTTAAAATAGATTCAACGTAAATTTTATATTAATTTACCTCCTGCAGTAAATATGCAGAATGATGTCAAAATTAATTATTAATTGATCATAACAATAAAATTTTTTACATAATATTATTCTAGTTAAAGTTAGTAGTCCTACAAAAAAAGAAAAATTGTTTAATCAATAATTTAATTATTTATTCTAGTCATATTTGAATTTTTAATATACGGATTTCCAGATTTAAGCATTGACTTGATAATATTCTGTAATTTCTTCTCTCTGACAAGTTAAAAATTCAATATTATATCAATATGTTTGGTGGAGAATAACTCTACTAGATTTATATCATTTTGAATTAAATGGAGAAATCATTAGTTTTGTTCAAGTAATTAGAATTAAATTCTAAAGTATTAAAATATAAAGTTCTACAGGATATAAAGACATCATTTTTGGTTCTAATTATGTAGAATTTTCCAATTTGAGTATTAGTCCAAATGTTGCCGATGTTATTAATTGTCTTATGCTTTAGCTCTAGGAATAGTTTTTGTCTTTGTGGTCTTTTGGGTTGATAAAGATAATTCCTGAAGTTTTTTTGATTGTTCAATACCTGTTATTGGTATTTTTTTATTGTCTAATAATCCTATTTGTAACAATAATGAAGCTTGGTCCCAATAAATGTGTTCATGCTCTATTTTGTTTCCCTTGAATTTCATTACAACAACAAGTGGTAATTCAACGTATCGTCCTGTAGGAGGAATTTCGGGAACCATAGCAGGAATTTCAATGTCATGTGTAAAGCTTAGGACTAATTCATCAACAACCTGATCATTTCCTATTGTTCTTGAAATTCGTACAAATTTAGTATCAGAAGGCATTTTACCTACAAAGCTATCTCTGTAAAAATCATAGACCCCATCATATCCTATACCGCCTGTTAAGATAGGTACATGATGAACGTATGGTTCTTTTACCATAGTCTGCATTGTTGCTTCTACATCTTTTTCTTCAAATTCACAATTTATATGCTTATCAAAAACTGTGGCAAGATTATTATGATATTGCTCACTACCCAATCCTCGATCGTTCATTTTTTTATTTTCTTGTTTCTTTTGTTTTGATTTTGCCAAGTAAATATTCTTTTTAAAATTAAATAATAAATCTATCTAAATCAATATTAGATTAATTTGCATAATTACTATTATTTATATTAGAATTTTCGATTGGGATTTGGGTATCAACAAAGGTTACAAATTCTATTACGTGAGTTTATCTTATTCGACATTCAGATTCACTTAAGAAAAAAATAGGTAGAATTCTACTCGATGTAGAATTCTATTATATTGTATTTAGACTTTTGTTAGAAACTTATTTAAAAATTATTTTTTTATAGAAGAGATAAAAAACTTTTATTACATAGTATTGACTATTTAGGAATATAGTATATCGATTTTCAAAATCTGGAAAAAGTGAATTTAGAAGATGAATAAATATACAGCAATGATACAATAGTTTTAGTATTCTTATTATACATGATCTAAATAACAGATATTATAATTTAAGAAATTAACTAGAAAGCAAGAAACATGTCTAGGTTCAGAAAGCCACACTTCAGGAATAAATAGTGCTGAAAAAGTAATACACTTTATAGCTCTAATAATATCTTAATTTCTTGCTGTTTTTTCTATAATGGCTTATCTCAATTGTAGAACCAGCCGTATTTTTTCATGATGTTGAGCTTCATTACTTTGGTTATTGTTGAATGTGTTTACCTAATGAATTCAACTATTATGAAATTGGAATGGATAGGTTAAGACTGCAAGACCTACTATCTTAATACACAAGTAGTTTTACAGAAAAGATTGTTGATAATTATGTAGATATGAATAACGAATTCTAAGCGTAACAGTAGATTAATTTTGGTGATTCATTTTACAATTATTGTTTCTAGTGATAGAAGAAAGGTGACCCTTATGGGATCACTCATGAAATGAAACTACTAAACAACCGGATAATTTCACCAATTGTCTGTTTTACTTTATTATAGAATATTTAATAATCTTGTGGTACATTCGATGAATGTACGATATACTGTATATTTAATCAAAAGAAAAATAACATCAGTATTTGAATTAAAATATAATTATACTCAACTGAGACTGATGAAAAAGTTGTGATGATATATATATTTATTTTTAGTCTATAGATTTTATAGAAATATAATGGAAAATAATATGATGATTGATCACTAATTTCCTTCAAGTATGCATAAAAAAACTAATACAGTTCTTATTGTTAAGATATGTTTTGAGTTAATAGTTATAGTTATATTTCAAAATTGATAGTTGTTTTCCTTTTTTATTAGTACATTCGTTGGTTGAACTAAAATTTTATACTTATGTAATAAATAATATATGTTTCTAGGAAATTAATTCAATTATACAAGAATAAAGTAATTACTAATCAAGGAACGTAATCATTTACTTATAAATAATTATCAAATTTATTTTATTTATTTAGAGTTGTAGTAAACAATAAGATAACAAATACAGAACAATTATAGTACATTCGTTGAATATACTATAAATATTATTACTTCCTTGAAATATAAAATCCTTATGAAAAAAGATCTATATTACATTATAGGAGTATTAGTTATTCCTAGTTTCATTGTTATGTTCTATCTATTTACTTCTAATAATTATCAAATATCTTTTGGCATAGAACAAGATAATAGTATTAGCAAAATCAAAAACATGGCCTCCCTTATCAATGCATCCATTGCAAACTCAACGTACTCTACAATAACCAATGCTACTACTCCTGCTGTAGCAACGGATGATAAGACTGGCAGCACCTACGTTGTGTATTTCAGAGGAGAGAACGATGGAGCTAATGTATATATTCAACGTACAAACGATAGTGGTAGAACCTTTTCTGAGCCAGTACGTATTAACAATATAGAAGGCAGTGTACAACTGGATTCACAATGGAGTCCTCCTGCATTAGGAATTGGTCCAAATTCTGAATTATATGTTGTATGGTATAATGCAGATCATTCCAATCCTGACAAATTTCCTTATGGTCAAGTAACTCTTCGTTTTGCCAAGTCAACGGATGGAGGTCAAACCTTTGAACGAGCCATAAATCTTGCCCCAAACGACCCAGCTGGAGAACAATCCTATCCTTTTATGGCAGTATCGAAAGATAATCGTATTTTTATATCCTATCTCAATCTCGATTATTCGCAGAAAGATAATAATGCAGGAACTCCTACTGTAGTTAGAGTAGTTAGTTCCAATGATGGCGGTAAAACATTTGGAAATAGTTTCATAGCCGATAAATCTGCATGTCAATGCTGTGCAACAGTTGTTGCAATTGGTCCAGATAAGGAGATATATACTTCTTCTCGTTCGGCATTCAAAAATGTATCGATGACCTTAGAAAACTATACGAAAACTGAATATCAGAAACAGCAGGATAAAGATGTAGCAGTAATTCGTGATGTAACAGTAGAACATTCGACCGATGGAGGGTTAGGCAAAAAATTCACTGATCCAATACCTGTAAATAATGATAAATGGTTTATGAACGGATGTCCCGATGCTGGTCCTGGCATGGATTTTGACAGTAAAGGAAAGTTACATATTGCATGGTTTACAGGAAGTGAAACTGCTCCCAAAGGACAGGGTTTCTATTATGCTCATTCAGCGGATAAAGGTATGACATTTAGCGAACCTATTCCAATTCATTTGCTTTCTCAACAGTGGATACCACCAACTACACAATATCTAGTAACAGACAATCACGATAATTCTTGGATAGTATTTGTAAATTCAGAAGGGTTAAAGAAAAGTTCTACTTATGAAGAAGATTTTAGTTATGTAGGAAATGGAACAATAAACCTTGCGGTGATAGACAAGGATGGAAATATCCTTAGAAACGGTGCTTTGACATCAGGAGATATAACAAAACATTATCCATATACATCATCAGCAGATAATAAAATAGTAATATCATGGATTGATGGCGATGATGTAAAACTTGCATTTATAGACACTAATTCTAAAGGAGATTTGCTATGAATACCCTACTAAGAAATAATGAATACATGATGGAGTATAATCAAAAATTTCAGTCAATATTTGCATATATTCTGTATTATCTTGAATAAGAAATAAAATAAAATAAAAAAAGGTATTTGTTTTGAAATACATCTTATTTTTTATTACTTGTCTAGTATTTGGATTATTCATATCTTTATTTGATACAATGACTATTTTTCCTTTAGACACTCAAGCTCAACAAAAAGAACAACAATCTACTCCAAATCAATTAATAACATCTTACACTGTCACATCTTTGGATAACAATAAACGTGTATCTATTGCCAATACTACAGGAGATGTAATACTTTTGAATTCATGGGCAACATGGTGTCTTCCATGTAGAGAAGAAATGCCTGGCTTAGAACAATTACATAATGAATTTCAGTCTAAGGGTTTACAAATTGTTGGTGTGAGTATAGACAGCCCAGGAGCAGAAAATATGATTAAATCTTTTGTTCAGAAAATGGGATTGACATATACATTTTGGCACGACCCAAATAATAACTTTGCACGATTGTTCAAGTCCCTTGGTGTGCCAGAGTCATATCTAGTAGATAAAGAAGGAAACATATTTCATCAATGGAAAGGTCCGTTTGATCCAATTTCTAATGGTACAAAATCCATTGTTAATAATGCTCTTTTAGCAGTATCTCTCGAAACAACAGCAGCAGCAGATGCAAATGTAGGAACAATTGAGAATATTGATAGAGAAATTTCAGATCCTACAAATTTAAATGTCGATACCAATTCAAATAAACTACAAAATGATGTAACAAAAATAGGAATACCTTTAGCTTTTGTGGCTGGTTTGTTGAGTTTTCTTTCTCCTTGCATTCTCCCATTAATTCCTAGCTATATTGCTTTTATAACTGGAATGAGTTCAGAAGAATTACTAAAAAATAAAAGACGAGAAAAAGAAGGAAATCAATACAAATCATCGTATCACAATAAGGGCAAGATAAGAGATGGAGATTATACGACAACATCATCATCTTCA
Organism: Nitrososphaeraceae archaeon; assembly: GCA_035630235.1. Lineage (GTDB taxonomy): Archaea > Thermoproteota > Nitrososphaeria > Nitrososphaerales > Nitrososphaeraceae > TH1177. The sequence continues at coordinate 11,576 of DASQLB010000125.1, forward strand.
AGAAGATCAGAAAACAAAAAACTTTCAGATTCTAATTTAAAAATATCTATTATAAAATCTCAGACCTTTATCCGAGGTTGTTTGTTTATACTAGGCTTCTCAATAGTTTTCGTAGCATTAGGTGCGTCGATAACTGCTATAGGCTCCGTCTTTCATGAGTATACCGTATGGATTGAAAGAATTGGAGGTATTCTGTTAATTATATTTGGATTAAATCTTTTAGGTGTTTTGAAAATACCTGGATCTCAAAGAGATTGGGGATTTAAATTTTCTAAAAGACCTGCAGGTCATATTGGTGCACTTTTAATAGGCATGGGTTTTGGTGCAGGATGGACACCTTGTATTGGTCCAATTCTTGCAAGTATATTGACATTAGCTGCAACAACGACCTCAATATATGAAGGAATATCTTTACTTGTATTCTATTCAATGGGATTGGCAGTTCCATTTATCCTTTCGACGCTTGCTATCGACAAATACATGCTTACTTTCCAGAGGATTAAAAAGTGGATGCCATGGATTCACCGCTCTAGTGCTGCTTTAATAATAGTGATGGGAATTCTATTACTTACCGGGTTTTTGACTTTACTGACCAATTCTCTAGCTGGTTATATTCCTATGTTTGGGTGAGAGCAAATAATTTGAAATTATATCAATCCTTATTACAAGAAAAACTTTTTCATTGTTAAAACAGTACATTTAACATTAATCGAATAATCTTTCTTTTTTCTACTTATACACTTTTAATTCTTATGAAGTCTAGACTCTACTTTTTCTTTATTTAGTATATAAAATAAGTGAAATATCCAAGTATATGAAGAAAGTTGATTGAATGTTAAAATATGTAGTGCAGATTATCGTAATTATTTTTTATTACTAAATCAAAAGGTATATTTTAAAGGTTATTTTAATTTTTATTTGAACTTATTACATATCAATAATATTTAATAACAAACTATACCTATCTATTTTATGATTAAAATTTTTAATCTATATTTTAGTTTATTAATTGTAATTATAATATGTATCAGTAATAATATATACATATATGCAGTAGATAATGACCAAAATAATATTAATAGTACTCTCGTAAAGAATGGTAAAATTAATTCTATTGTTTTAGATTTACCTCCATGGGGAACATTTGACGTCACGCATATCTCAAAGTATTTGCTAGCAGGTGATTGGAATATTACTTTGAGTAATGAAAGATCAATCAACTTTATGGCAAATTTTAGTATGGTTTCAATAAAAGGCGAAAACCTACATAATCATCAATTTATTAACTTTAAGACAACAAATGATACTTCTAAGAGTGATCAGCTTCGCTTAGATAGAAATGTCAATGTATCTGGTATAATGGATATTACTACAAATGGAGATATTAAATGGAATAAAATAAAGACGAATATATCAATCTATAATGATAATACTATAATTATAGATTTTGATGATAAATCTACCAATCAATTTATTGGACAACCTGTATATGGAATTGTTGAATAAATATTATTACAAATTCCCAAAATATAATATGTTATCTCAAATTATTTATATTTGTAAAGATAGCATAAAAATTGAGAGAAAAAGTTTGCAATAATATCGATTGACAATATACTACATCACTTAATTTCATTGAATTAAATATTAATTTATTTGAACTAAAAATACCATTTAATTTTAGGCAATATCTAAAGATCTGAAACAGTTTTACAAGTAGATTTGACCTAATTGTATGCAACCGCTAATTCTGTTATTGAATCTAAATTAGATCTGTTTGTATTTTATGATTCTATTTTTCGTAGACATGCCGAATTATTATCAAGACACACTATTATAGAAATGTTACATGCTAAGATAAAATTATTATTATTATTATTATTATTATTATTATTATTTTCTTTATCTATAGTTGTAGAATTCCCAAAAATTATTGTATGGATTGAAAAATAACCTCTTATATCAACAATATGCTAGATCCAAGATTATATTTTTAGCGTTTATTTCTTTATAAAAATCCGTACTAAAAATCTAGATATCTGTTTTCTGAAATTAGGAACAAATATAATTATTATTAAAGAGAAAATTACAAGGAATAGTATAGTAACTAAAATTACTTGATTATAATTTGATATTTCAATATCAAAACTTACAATAAGGGGGTTATTCTCATATTTAGGATCTCCTGCAATTTTAGTTAATAATGATAAAGAGTATTGAGATTGATTTTGAAAAGTATATGAATAGCTGCTATCAGCAAATTCATAAAACTTGTATGGCACATCATTTCCATCTTTTTGGACATTAAAATTCAATAACGTATTATTATCATTTACTTTTGGTATTGCAGGATATGGTAAGAATCCTATCCTATAGCCATCTTTTTCTTTAAACATGGAATTAGGCGTACCTGAAAAAATATATGTGCATATACTAGGTTATCGCCAATAGTGGGGATAGAAATGAAAAACAGTATTCCTATTACACAAAAGAATCTTATTATTAATGTGAAGGAAAAGTTGATCAACATATTAATAATATTTACAATATATATTTTATCTGTAGATATATTTTAACAAGCTCGTATGAATTTATCTTCCAAAAGTTTTTGAGCTGATATAAATTTCGGTACGGAAATTGATTCATTAACTAATAATATCAACTACAAGTTACCACTCGTCATGCTATTTATTTTAGAAATCAAGTTGTAGAAATGGATGGTAAGAATATATTTGTAAACTTTGCTTCATATTTGATATTTATAGCGATATTTAGACATTGTTTGACAGTTAGAAAAGATATAGGGTTATTTCTCCACATACTTATCCATAAGAAATAAAAATATATAAAAAATTTGGTACAACTATCGATAGATACTATTGTATTATTATATTGAAATGTCACTAAATATTAGTATTTAATCTGTAGTATCTGACTGGCCTCCTGACTAACTAATTAATCAAATAATTTTATTATAAATACAAATTATATAGACAAAAATTCATCTCTTGCTGAAATAATGAAAAAGGTCCATATAGACATACTTCTCACTATGCAAAAAGTATATAATTTGAAAATTAAGATGCAACAAACATAATATAACAGTAGCTTCTTTTTTAAAATAAAATAATTTACATAATATATTAAAACTAAAAATGTTTATTTTAATTATATTGTAAAGGTGGATTCAAATATTATAAATAAGTTGATTGATTTAATTGAAATTATTTTATGATACACTATGTGATCAAACAAATACTATTTTTTATTGTATAATAAATACTATTTGTTATATGAATAAAATGAATTACAGATTAGGTATAGATCTTATTTAATAAGAATAAAGAATATAGAAATAAAAAAATGATTAAAAAATTAAATAGTTGTGATATTATTTTTACTTATTTTGTTTATCCAGTCTTTGTACCAGCAGCATGTTCTTCTTCACTTTCATCAGAATGACCATGCTCTCCTTTAGTTATTTCATTTATGCCTATCACAACTGTTGCAGTTGGTGGAAATTCTACGTCTTCTTCAGTAGGATTCTTTAATGCAATATCTGTTATTATTGTTACATTTCCGCCAGGTATCAAATCAGCATGATATAGACATTGTTCTCCTGGAGTTGATAATGGAGCTATATTTTCAAGAGTTGCTGCTGTCATGTTTGGAGCAGAACCAATCAAGATTTGAATTGGTGTAGTACTATCATCTTCACAAGGAGCCTTTAACGCTACATGTCCATTCAAAATGTGATATGGTGTTGTATCATAAAGATGAATAAAATCTCCTCCAGGAATAATCTGACCATCTAATAATTCTGTAACTGAATCCCTCACAACATTTGTTTCATTATGTTCTTTTTCTTCTTCTTCTGCTGAATGGCCTGCCTCAGTAGTAGTTGCATGTTCTTCTCCTTCCTCTGTCATATTTCCCATTGACATTGTGTCATTTTGTGCATAAGCTAAAGTAGCATTAGCCATGGTTGAATTGCCTTGTGCATATGATAGTGGAATATTATTAAAAATTCCTGCTACCACAGATAGAGTTAAGATTGCAATAATACTATACTTTTTTATATTTTGCATATGTTTGTCTATAGATTTTTTCTTATATACTTTATAGTACAATCTTCGAATATTTCTATAAAAAATGGGTATGTATTTTCTATTCTTAATACATGAGAAATATGCCCATTCTAAACTTGTACCAAAATATATTTATGATAAAGATGGGCACTAATCTTGTTGTTAAGAAAATACAGCAACAACTCAGATACTTTTTACAATAAACCAAGATTATTAATATTATTTGCAAGTATTGTTATTTCAGTCTCTGTGTTACCGTTAATTCTACCTCATATTTTTCATCCTCATATGATCTACCATATTTTATTACACTTTACTGCTCTAATAATATCTCAATTCCTTGCTGTTGTTTCTATAATGGCTTATCTCAAATGTAGAACCAGCCGTATATTTTTCATGATGTTGGGCTTCATTACACTGGTTATTGCTGAATATGTTTATCTATTGAATTCAACTGAGAATGTTCATGTAATGTTTATTCCTCAAGTTAATATTGAGGTATCTCATCTTATATTGTTGATAATGATTATCTTCTTTGGTATCTCTTTTCTGAAAAGTCCTCAGGTGAAGCAAGTATAATGTCTATAATTAATCATCAGATAGAAACTCACTCAACTCAAGATAAAATACTCAAATATGTTAATGAAATTCCTGGAATACGATACAGAGAACTGTTAAGAATGACTGGATTATCTAACGGGGTTTTATCCTATCATTTAAGATGTCTGGATAATTCTGGAAGGATACGGATAAATCGAGTTAACAATAGAATTACAAGATATTTCTCTTATGATGTTTCCTCCAAAGAATCTTATGTAATTGGGCTATTGCGACAAGAAACTACTCGAAAAATTATCCTGTATATACTAGAGCATGGAGCATGTGGATTTCACGATATCATGGTACATACGAAAAAAGTTCCTTCTACTATATCATGGCACATGGCAAGATTAAAAGCTGCTAATATTGTCAAGGTACGTAGACAGAATGAATTCAACTATTACGAAATTGGAATGGATAGGTTAATACTGCAAAACCTACTATCTAAATACACAAGTAGTTTTACAGAAAAGATTGTTGATAATTATGTAGATATGATTAACGAATTCTAAGCATAATAGCAGATTAATTTTGGTGATTCATTTTACAATTATTGTTCTAGTGATAGAAGAAAGGTGACCATTATGGGATCACTCATGAAATGAAACTACTAAACAACCGGATAATTTCACCAATTGTCTGTTTTACTTTAATATAGAATATTTAATAATCTTGTGGTACATTCGATGAATGTACAGTACTTAATATTTATTTTCACTTACGCATAGAGAAAAATAGATTCACTGTATTTTTATATATTTTTAATCTACAAAGACTGTGTTAATTTAAAGGCTATCTCATCTCAAATATTGAATAGGATTGTGTTTCATATTTTTATATTATGTAGATAAACAAATAATTTGATCCAGTTGTATATGTGCAAAGTAACGGTTTTTTGTTGGATTTATTATTATGTTTGAATTTTCATATTAAATGTTATTTTCTTTTATATTTATTATTTTTTTCAAACTATTTTAAAAAATGATCCAACAATATACTAATAAAACTACGTAACTCTCAATTATAATATACTTTTTTGTCACTATCTCTATACTAATTGAATACTATAAATTTGTAGTACATTCGATGAATGTACGATATTATGTACTATTATTATATGACCATAAAATTCATCTAAACAAATTTATAAAAATTATCCTAAACATTAACTAAAAAAATTTAAAGAAAAAAATTGTTTTTGGTGTAGAATGATTGGTTATACTTTATTCCTTATCGTTTTCCTCTTCATTGTCATTGTCATTGTCATTGTCATTGTCATTGTCATTGTCATTGTCATTGTCATTGTCATTGTCTTCATTCATGTTTAACAACTGGTTATTTCCATTTGTTAACTCAAATGGTAATTGTGCTGCATCCGCCCTAAATTGTGCTAGGTTGCCTAGTGTTTGCTGAACGTTCATCTCTTCTTCCCCTGCTGCTTCATGGTCTTCATTCAAGTCTATAACTGGATTGAGTCCAGACAATTCGAGTGGTAATAGTCTATCTCCAGCATAGTAATCACCTATACTTCCAAGACTTCTCTGAATGTTTATGTCTACTGCATCACCTGCATTAAATTTAATAGGGTAAGGTGAATAGTTTACCAAATCGACATCTGTAATTCTTGGTGAGCCACCTTCGAGAGGATCAGGTAGGTGTGCATGATATACACAGCTGCCTGCTGTAGATGCCTGTCCAACATAAAATAATGGGACTTTGTCAACATGTGTTAGATTTTCTACTTCATCAATGTGACCTGCGATTACTGTAACTAGTGGTTTTGGTGGTTCTGAATCCTGAGGATCTGAATCGACACATACAGATCTCAATAAAAAGTGTCCAGAAACAAAATTAGGACTGGCATCGTATACTGGAAGTACCCCTGTCGATGGTAAAGTCAATTGGCTTAAATCGACATGTGTATTATCTGGTATAGCATCTCCTTGAACTCCTGCTTCATAGCTATGGCTTGCATATACATCTAAAGGAATCAATGATAATGATCCTAAACTCAATAGTGTTGCCATCATAAGTGCTAATATTCGAGTTTGTTGTGGTAACATTATCTTTCCATTGATATTAAAATATAAAAGAAATACGATACATTACTATCATACCTCAATAGTCATTTATTTTATAAAATATTGTAATAAAATTATATCTTTATCTATTTTATAATTCTATGTTCAAGACAAATGTAACCATGTATTTTTAACTGTGTAGTGAAATGTTTTGATATGAAGAAATTATTAAAGTCTTCACAAGCAACGTTAATGATGATACTTGCTGGAATCGCTATTATCTCTGGAAGTTCTTATTCTATAGATGAAGCTATGGCATTTCCACATGCAAGTCTTGTAATAGAGCCAGAAGAGGATCATGCAAATAATATTACAATAGTATTAGGACATACTAATGAACCAGCTTTCGGTAAACTACCAGGTATACATGATGGAAAACATAATCTCGAAGTTGATTTATCAGATAGTGCAACTACATTACCAATTCGAGAAGCTAATATAACTGCAGATAAATATTACTTTAAAGATATCAAGAGCTTTCAAAATGCACAAAGTCTTGAAGATGCAGATGATATTGAATTAAAGGTACCTGTTACTGCTGTATTTGGTCAACCTGGCACATTCTATAATAGGCAAGTTGTCGATCCTGGCATTTATGGATATACAATAAATGGTACAATTAACTATTATGATGTAGCTTTCGTTCCATTTGAAGCAACTAAATTCTGTAGCATACCCGGAGAAAACCTTACCAAATTTGATACTCCAGACAATTGGAACGGAAGTTTTGGTTGTGTTCAAAACATAAAAAGCATATACTTCCCTGAATCACAGAAAAAACCAGATTATCCTCCTAAAGACACTTATGATTACGGCTATAACAACAACGAAGTAGATTATGGATATGAAAATGGATATTCTACCAAAAACGAAGATAAAGAGGGATATGAAAACGGATACTCCAACAATAATAATTATGAAAACCCAAAGGACTATCAAACATACCCAAGTGAATATAGAACTCAATAAAAGACTACAAAATCATTTTTAGTTACCTTTTTTTATTTTATTATAAATAAGAAATTAATAGATCATAGCCAAATTCACTGTTATTATTCTTTTATATAAATATAAACCATAGTTAATTTAAGATAATGTAAATAAATAATATGTGATTTATAATAATAACTAATAAACTATAGAAGTATTTTTTGTTAGATAATGATAACAATAATCTACTCATTTATTATTATTAAATATTTATTATTAATTTTTATTAGATTACAAGAACTACAAAAATTATTATAAATATCATTTGTAAGAATATTAGGGAAACAATTATCTAAAATCTAATAAATTAAACTGATATGTGTTATCAATGATAATGGGAAAAATCACTTCTCTTATTCTTTCTTTAGTGTTAGTGGCAGGTATTATTACCATTGTGTCACCGTTACCTCTCGATGATGCACTAGCATCAGGTGACAAGAAGAAAGATGGAAAGGACAGAGACTATGATGATGGAAAGGACAGAGACTATGATGATGGAAAGGACAGAGACTATGATGATGGAAAGGACAGAGACTATGATGATGGAAAGGACAGAGACTATGATGATGGAAAGGACAGAAGCGATTACAAGCAGTATGATAAGGAATACGATAGAGAATACATGAAATATCAACCAGATTATGACATAGGTGAAGAATACGATTTCTCGGATAGTTATTAATTATCAGAATTTCTTATTTTTTTAGAGGAATATTTCTCTTCGTACAACTTGACAAAAATTAATCACTGTTATAATTTGTATTTTCATTCTATGAATCAACCTTAATTCTTATATTTACAAATATGTATCCAAACAGTAAAACTTAATATCCAAAGAAATACATACTTATGAGCCAAATAGAGCATGTATTCTCCTAGATTAGTTCATATCTAACTTTTATTTGATAGTTATATAAGTCGATTCCGAGAATTAATATTAAAGTGAAGCTTCCAATAAATTATAAAAAGTCGACTACTCTATTACAAACCTGTAACACATATTATTATAACTTTTTCAAGTCTGGATTTGATGTTATTACCATTCCAACCATAGTTGAAGCAATAACGTATTTGTTATTCACAATATCTAAATTATCATTAGTGTATAAAAACTGACTGACTCTTTATTCATCACATACATACTTGAAAAAAAGGCTTACTATATCCTACTTTAATTAACAAATGTACCAATTATATTTCTATAAATGTACTATATATTAAATCAGGAGGAAAAATTAAAATGGTATATCTTAATAATTATCATTATTCTCATACTTTAATCCAATTAATACTAACAATAGATATTTCTATTTTTATTTTATGTAATAGTTGGTAAAAAGACTATTTTTACCAAACTACTACATTAATAATGGAGTTGCTTGTCTGGATATTACGTAATCATATTGGAGTAGGTGCTACCAATACAACAAATAATATATAAAAATAAATAGCAATAAAGTTTGTGGAGTATTCGACGAATGTATCTCTATATGTATAACAAATAATTTATATCTACAAAAAACTATATATCATTTATTGATAATATCTAAAATAATATATTAATAACAAAAATTGTTAGATAACAAATTCGATAGTTGAACTAGAATTACAGAATATATATTGTTTATGAGATAAATAATGGAAGACACAATTACGATTACGTTTATTTCAATTATGTAAATATTATTTAAATAAGGGAAAAATTATAAATAAAGTTATTTCTTTATTGATAAAAGATACTAAAAAATGAAAAAGACCTATTTGGAGTTATCTTAAACTCTCCTTCATTTTGATGTCTTCAGGGGTAAGTTAAAGACTTCCAGCGTATTGGTTTGTATTGTTCCATGTATAATTCCCATTATTTTATTATAAGACACCTTTGATTCTATCATATTTTTAAGTTGTTGAAGACCTGATTCTATAGCTTTTGAATTCTCTGTAGCATTGGAAGGTATATTTTGCTTGATTGTAGAATTAAATAGTTCTATTGCATCATTGGTTAATTCATTAGCTGTTTGATATGAAGCCATATTAGATATGGTAATATTGTCAGTAGTATTTTGATTATTATCTGTATGTTTACTCATACTAGTAATACTATCTCCATGATTCATTTTCATATTTGGCATTGTATTATTACTAGTATTATTTCCATGAGATATAGTACTATTATTACCCATGTTCATAGCTGACATATTCATGGGTTTTGTACCAATTGCATTAGCATAGGATAGGTCAATCGAATTTATCAAATTAGCAAAATGTAATGCATTAATTGTTGCATTAGTTAATGCATCTGAATCGATTCTTACTGATATTGCTTCTGCTAATACATCATTAAAATTTTTTACTGATTCACTTATGTCTTGATTATTATTATTCTTTTCTATAGCAATACTCGTTTCATTTATAATTGATGATATCTCATTTGCAATTCTTTCATTTCTTTCAGCAATCTCTTTCTTTATATTTTTTGTATACAATTCCTTAATCTGTTTTAAATGATCTTTAGCTATTGATTGGTTACCATCAATCAAATTAGTATTAATTAAACTCATCTCGGTTTGAATTTGATCCATTAATGCTAAAAATGAGGCACTTTCATCTCCAGCAAAATTGTGACCATATATTTTATTGTTATAAATACTGCTGCCTCCAAATAATAAAAGTGATGTTGCTGCTACTACTAGTATCGTTGAAGTTAATAACTGAACTTGTTTAATATTAGTTATAGTGAATTTCATGGTTAAGAAATTAATCTAATAAATCATAGATAAGATTTATGATACAATTCTCGAATTTATATGTTATATCAGAGAAAGTATTACCTTTAATAAAAAAAGTTGTATTAGGTATTATTCAATGGTTTATTACTTTGACAAATATGTAGATGTTAGGCTCACTTTAAGGAATTGTTACTTCATCTCTAGAAATCCATTTAACATAACAAACTAATATCGTTTTTTCCTAACTATGTTCCTTTAACTATTAAGTAAAGATATTGTTTTATTTTAATTATTAAATTCTAATATACTTGGTAATCAATTACCAGTTAAAATTATAATTAAACCTAAACCAATATAAGAATGCAAAAGCGAAGAATATTGAATGGAAGATGATATCAAATATCCTCCAGGGCCAAAAGATATACTCCCATATACCCTTGAACGCAAATTTCTACGAGATCCTCTTAAAACATTAACTGATATATCTCAAACATATGGTGATGTGTCTCATTTTAAATTTGGTAAACAAAATGTCTATTTTTTGAATCATCCTAATTACATAGAAGATGTACTAGTAACCAACTACAAGAATTTTATCAAAAGTAGAGGACTACAGGTATCAAAACGTCTTTTGGGGTTGGGTTTACTTACTAGTGAGGGAGATTATCATGATAAACAACGACGCTTAATACAACCAACTTTTTATCCCAAAAAAATCAAATCATATATTGATGTGATGATAAAAAAAACACTTAATTTATGTGATCACTGGAAGGATGGGTCAGTATTAGATATACATAAAGAGATGACACATCTTACCTTGGAAATTATAAGTAAAACCGTATTAGGTTATGATATTAAAAAGGAAGATGATGAAATTGGAGATTCACTTCTGATATGTATGGAATATTTCAATCGCCTTTTGATGCCGTTTGGTGAATTAATAGAAAAGATACCGCTTTTACCGATAAACAAGGGATTTCAAAAAGCAAGAAAAAATTTGGATTCAATAGTATATAAAATGATCAATGAACATAGGATGCAACTAGAGAAAAATGAAAAGAAAGATAATGATTTGTTATTCACTCTTTTACAGTCACAGTATGATAGTGCAGGTATAGAAAAGATGAGTGACCAACAATTAAGAGATGAAGTAATGACAATATTCTTGGCAGGACATGAAACAACTGCAAATGCACTAACTTGGACATTTTATTTGTTATCAGAAAATCCTGCAATTGATTTAAGACTTCAAGAAGAAGTCAGTTCTATTATTAGCAACAAAATGGATATATCGTTTGATGATATTCAGAAACTTGAATATACTACAAAAGTATTGACAGAATCTATGAGACTTTATCCACCTGCATGGGCTTTAGGACGTCAAGCCATTAATAATTGCAAAATTGGAAAATACATCATTCCTTCTGGATCAATAATCTTGATGAGTCAGTATGTAATGCACCGTAATCAAATTTATTTTCCACAACCAGATGTTTTTTATCCTGATCGTTGGACAGATGAATTTAAGAAAAACCTACCAAGATTTAGCTATTATCCTTTCGGTGGTGGAATTAGAAGTTGTGTTGGAGAACCATTCGCATGGATGGAAGCAATTCTTATTACAGCTATTATAAACAGATTGTGGAAAATGAATAGGATACAAGAAAATAAAGTCGTTTTGAAACCTCTGATAACATTGCGTCCTAAATACGGAATGCGAATGAAGATAACAAGAAGAGACTAAAAATTAATATAATAATTGGTAGCTTTTAACCCGACTGAAGATACAAATGGTGCATATATGTAGTATTCACTCAACATTTAGAGAAATTTAACAGAATATTATTAATTTTTCTTTCAAAAATGACAATAAACCCATTTAAATTAATGATATATTATTCTAAAAATACCTTAATGAGAAATTAGACTTTCTTTGATTAAATTGGACTACATTTGATCTACTTTTGTATAATATTTGTTTTCTATTTTGATGAGCCAAATAAAATCTCGGAAAAAGGTTAACAGTCATTTTTATCTTTAATTGATTTGATAACTAAATAGAAAGTAGTTTCTTTACATTAATAATTTAGATAGCAATATTATCAATATTAAACTTGAAAATAATTCCTTTAGTGTAGAAAAGAAATTAGGTAGTTGGTTCCTTAACCCTTCCAAAAAATAATTTTACTTTGTCTGTAAACATATAGTAAATTATTATGCCATACACTATTATTTCTATAATATGTATCAAATCCTCACTGCTTACAAGAGAAATAATAGCAATTATTATTGCAATTATGCTGATAATGAGTGTAATTGTTCTTGCCCATCTTTTTCCCTTTAAAAGACCCCATGAAACAATGAAACTTGATATTCCCAGTGCTACTAATATTAAACCACCTATTGTAATAAGCAATCCTAATTGACTAATTTCATAATCAGAAATATTAATGCTAATTAAAGGACCTATAATTAAAGGAGTAATTCCAGTAAATAAGAGTATTATTCCACCAATTGTCATAAGAATAGCAATCATAACAATTCCATCTGGACGATGTTGAGTCACATAACAACTCAATTATAGTTAGATTTAAGTTTTACTAGATTAGAATAATAATTTTACAAGTCTAATATTTTTTATTGTCACTAGTAAGATTTACAACATTTTTGTATTTATCTCGGTGGGGAGTGGTGGACCTAATTTGACGTATTTTGCTTCTTTTCATCATAAAGAATATCATTGATTTTCCGATAAGATTTTAGATAATTATATTAGAATAATATCAATAATAATTCTTTCATTCCCATGGAAATACAATCCATTTGTTGTGATTCAGTATTTTTCCAACATATATTATTCGATCACTATTAATCTCTTTGTATCTGCTTATAAGAAATGCAAAATCACAATTAAACGATTTTACAGCATGATGGACTTGGGAAAATATATTGCCAGTATCGTATATTTCATCAATTACAAGATATTTTTTTTCCTCATTCAATAAAGGCATCTCCTGTTTGAATAATTTTTTGTTTCTTATTTGTATGAATTGTATATAATTAATATCAAGCTCTCGCGCAATTAATCGAGCTGGAATAATTCCACCATTTGTTATACTCAGAATAGAATCATACTTTTTTCTGCATGACATTATTTTATTTGCAAGAATCCTTGTTAGTGATTCTACTTCCTGCCAACTACAATACTCTTTAGGGGAGTTTCTTTCGTTTACTTGTACTCTGGATTTCAAGTTACTACACTTCTGTGGATAATGATCTAAAATAGGAGCTGTGATAACTAGTTTATTAATAATACGGATTTCTGTCCATCAAAATTTCTTTTTCTGACAAGTAGTTTGTTCACTTTTCCATCCTTTAGGCATTGTCATAGGAAATTCTATTAATTGAACTAATATTTAATTTAAAAGACAATTATCGATGTAGAAAATATGAATACTTAGACCAACATTTTTTATCTATTCCGGCATAGATTGGTATATGCCGGAATGAGTGTTGAATGAACTAATTATGCCAATGCATTTCCAGATAGTTATATTAGGCTAACCTAATATAAAACTATATTGTTAATTCTAAAAGATGAAAATTAGTGTATGAATGTATGAATGCTAATATCTTGTATACATATTTAATAGATTTTTGTATATTATAAAAATTAATATGAGTTAATTATCATAGTTTGTATAAAGCAAAATGCGGGTAAAAGACTCGGATATCTAGACTATGCCATACTTGGCCATAGCATTTATAACATTTCATTCTTTTATTATTACTGAATAAAGAATAGATTAATATTTTATTTTTTAAAAAGTTTAACTGTTTTTATACTATAATTTATTACTACAAAAAATATAATCCACGCACATATTGATCCTAGCATAGATGCCTTGTATGGTTCAACTGATATCTGAAGTAATTGGTAAT
>DASQLB010000126.1:0-40892 GCA_035630235.1 Nitrososphaeraceae archaeon
TTTACAAGAAATATATTATTCTACTATAGAAGTGATATGAGTAATGTCTTATCCTTGTTTAGAAGTTGTTTGTGGTAATTGCGGGACGACCATTAATCGAATGATAAATCTAAAATCAATAAGAGATAGTATTCGTCCTTCCAGTGGAAGATGCAATAAATGTGGAATTTCACTAAACCCAACTGATTTCTCATTGAATACTGTAAAACAATAACAATTTGTTGAGATATCTCATTTATTTTTTATCCTAAAAATCACCCATTAAAAAACTTTTTTTTATATATTACACATTTAAGAATTATGATGATTTCATTTATTAATTATTGAAATTAAGTAACTTAAAATAAGACAAATACCTACTATTCTCGAGAAGGTTATTGTGTATGAAATTGCTTTAACTAAATCTTCAATATTGTCGTAATTTTTCAATTTTTTAGACGATCGAATAGCAAAAATTAATGAGCTAAAAGTTAAGATTGAATATATAGGTAAATATTGAATTATTATTCCAATCGATATTAAAGAATAAATTAAGATAATGAGTAACGGAAATATTTGTGCCGATTTATTTTTACCTATTAAGATAACTAAGGTTTTTCTTCCTTTTTCTTTGTCAGCGTCAAAATCGGGGAAGGCTGCTATATATAAAACAATAGAAGATAATATTCCAATTATTATTCCTAGATAAACAATTGGTAAATCGACAATGCCAGATTGTACGAAAGACGTACCAATTACAATCATTGTACCTTTGACTGCAACCAATGTTTCTCCTAAACCAATATTTACAATAGTAGTAGAGTAAAAATAAATCGATAAAGTAGCTACTGCTAATATAATTGCAATTAGTAATCCGCTTTGGAAAATAAAGTATCCACCTATCGCTAATCCTATTACCATACAAAGAAACCCTGCTTTGTAGACTATATTCGGGTCAAGTTTTTTTTCAGGAAGTACTCCTGTTCCTCCACTAAAATTAGTTCTTTTAGTGGTTGTATCAATTCCTCTTTTATAATCCCAATAATCATTAAATATATCTACGCTAGCATGTAAAAATATAACGCCAACATATGTCAGTAATGCATCAATTATATTGAAAATGTTGTAAGTTAGGTAGCTATATAGAATACCATTGGTAATAGCTATAATTGAGGCCAAAAGAAATTTAATTCTTATAATTCTTAGCCAGACTATAACTCTCATCTAAAAGCTAACATCAAGTTTTCTATTAATTGTTTATATTAATAGTAATATGCGTTATAACTACGTATAATTAAACAATTTACTTAGTAGTAATTAATAACTATTAATAATGAATATCTCAGTATTTGTGTTAATTAAACTAAACAGTATTGGCTGCTTGCCCTATTCTAGTATATGTTGTTACGATTATATAGAAACAGAACATCCACAATTATAGTTATGTACTTCTCTGTATTTGTATTTTCTTGGTCTCAGCCTGCGAAATACATCTATAGCACTAACAGTTCTTAGAGATGGGTAGAGAAGCTACGTGTCTGTATGAAACTGGATCCAAAGATTTGAGTCTAGCCAGTTTTACCTAAGAAAAAGAAATTCTGAATTTATCTTTGATGAGACTATGGTTCAGATAGGTTGCAAACATGTACGGATATGAATTGCAATTGAACGAGTTCACAAATGTACTTGTTATTTACGTTTCTGAAGAAAGAAATATGTTTGTAGCAGTACTTTATTCATTTTGGTAGATAAATATGGAAAGCATACAGTTTGCAGATGGTGGTATATAGTATCCTCAAACCTGTACTTTTCTACATCTAAAACATAGATTACATTCACCACTAGAGAAAAATATGATTGAAAGAATAATGCAGTATTTCAAAGACAGAACTGAATCTTTTGATGATTGCTATCCTTTTAATAGTAATAAACAAAATTGTGATCTACAACACGTATACAATTGGATAAAATTATTTGTTTATATTGCAAAAATCAGAAATACAATTCTATTCAGAATTGGAGATGAAATAGTCTTAAATTAACAGAGCCATCTCAATAAAAGATGGTTATGACTGCAGTTGCGGCTGTTAATGTAAAAAAATAGTGAAAATATATAAATTATCTTGTGTCGATCTCACACATAATTTATGTCTATACTCTTTACAATAGATCAAGCAAATACTATTTTACCAAAAGTGAAAAAACGATTTGATGAGATATTATTCTGTAAAAATAATGTAATTGATATTCAAGAGGAGTTACAGAATCTTTCAGACTCTAATTGTTCATTTGAGAAATTCATAACAAAAAAACAAGAACTTAATCATGCTGTTACATCTCTATATAGCATGATCCAGAAGTTAGAAGATATGGGAGTAATGATAAAAAGTGTAGATGAAGGTTTACTCGATTTTCCATCAATCCGTTATGATGAGGAAATATGGTTATGTTGGAAATTTGGAGAAAATCAAGTAAAATTTTGGCATGGAAAAGAGGAGGGTTTTATGGGGAGAAAACCTATTCCTCAAGAAGGTTTCGAATATGTTGATGATTTTGCTGACTTGAGATAGTTAATGAATAACACATATATTATTCTAATAAATGCATCTGAAATATACATACTTGTGGCGTATTTTAGAAAGCTATTAACATATGATTTGAAAATAGAGTAAATAACATATCATCTTAAATTGTATCTTTATTTACATATATAAATATACAATTCAATATAATAAAATATATCGATAGTATTTATCAATCAATGCAGATTATTCAAAATGAAAGAGATTTATTTCAACATCATGCTCAATTTAGCTCATTTAATATTTCAATATCTGCGTTGAAAAAGGCCATAAAATCTGTTGATCCCTATTTATTAATAAAAAGAGCTGTTAATATCAAAGATAACAAAGTACTAATGATTAAAGATGTTAATGATACCCGATACTTTTATGATTTAAATGACTATGATTCTTTTCATATTTTTGGTGCAGGCAAAGCAACAGCAAGAATGGCTAAATCTTTAATGGAAAACTTAAATATAGAAATCTCCTCTGGAGCGATAGTTGTACCATATAATGAAAAGATATTGCCTAAAAAACTAATAGTAATAGAAGGTGGTCATCCACTTCCTGATGAAAATAGCCTACTTGGAACCAAATTGATAATTGAGCTATTGAGAAAGCTTCAGACTAAATCCTTAATATTTGTGCTTATATCTGGAGGGTCCTCTTCATTACTCTGTTCTCCGTTAGATGGATTAGATCTTAAATCAAAACAAGTGATAACAAAGCTATTGTTAAAGTCTGGAGCATCGATAAATGAAATTAATACGGTTAGAAAACATTTATCAAAAATCAAAGGAGGTAGACTTCCGAAATATGTTGATGGGAAAGGGAAAATAATAACCCTCATTTTATCAGATGTTGTAGGTGATGACATTAGTATTATAGGCTCAGGGCCTACAGTTGGAGATAATTCAACTTTTTCAAATTCTATAGACATATTGAAAAAGTATGAGATTTGGAATAAGCATAATCATGAAAATGCTGTAGAGATTTCAAATGTCAAGAAAGTATTAAAAGATGGAAAAAAAGGGATTATTGAAGAAACACCATCGCTTCATCATAAAATTTACCAAGAAGTAAATAATATTGTGATTGGAAATAATGAAGTTGCGTGTAAAAGCGCGATAAATGAATTACTCAAATTTGGAATAAAAACAAGCTATTTAGGCTCCTGCATAAATTCTGAAGCAAAAATTTTTGGAAAGGAATTAGCAAAATTGCTCACTTCACCTCAAACCAAACCCTTTAATCATAATGAGGGAAAGCAGTCTTTCGCATACGTGATGGGAGGAGAGACTGTGGTAAATCTTTCTTTATCGAATAAGTCGATGCATAACGTTGAGGGAAGAGGGGGAAGAAATCAAGAAGCAATAATTTCAGCTATCAATTATCTTAACGATATTAAAAATCTAGATGATTTCACGATAATCTGTTCTGGTACCGATGGAATAGATGGGAATTCTGAATCTGCTGGAGGGTTAGTATCTCCTTCAACACTAGAATCTATAAGAAGATCAAAAATTAATATAAATTTCTTTTTGAATAATCATGACAGTGAAACTTTACTAAAAAAAGTTAATTCCAGTATAATTACCGGTAGAACTGGTACAAATGTCAATGATATAGCAATAATTTGTAAAATATAACGTATTATTTAGAGACTATATAATAATAAGCATTAATATTCCAGAGATCTGTTAAATCATTCAATTAAATAAATAATAAGAGTAAATAATTATTATTCTATTAAAATTTTTTAATTAAATTAGTAGAGCACCAAAAAAATTATTTTTAGATTTGATGAAAAACCTGATAGTAAATGATTCACAATTTAATTTTCATGTATCAATTATTCTCTCTTATAGATATTTGTCCAGTATATATTTTCTCTAGTGAATTATCATCTTTTTCGAGTATTAAACCACCATAGGTATCTATATCCCTCACAGTAGCACTATATTTTCTCAAACCATCTTGGTAAACAATTATTTTTTTCCCAAGTGTATCAAAAAGCTGTTTGTAAATGCTAATAATTATTGAATTATATTTATCATTTTCTAGTAATGATAAATATAATTCTATTTTTTCTAATATTTGTTTCATAAGAATGAAACGGTCAATTGCTCTTCCTTTAATTTCGTTTTGAATAGATGTTACTTTCCTAGACAATATACTGTTAGAAGCATGGGATAAGTTAATTTTTGAAATATCAATGTCAATATTAATTCCTATTCCAATTACCACATAGTCATTAATACTATTATTGATACTCGAATCTATTAAAATTCCTGCGAGTTTTTTGTTGTTGAATAAAACATCATTAGGCCATAGTATAGAGGTTTTTAACTGGGAAATTCTATTAATTGATTCACAAACAGAAATTGCTGAGATTACCGATATCATGTTAAATTTAGTAAATTCAATTCTAGGTTTAATAATTAATGACATCCATAATCCGCCTATTGGAGAACTCCATTTTTTCTTACCTCGTCCTCTTCCTTCATCTTGTTGATCAGCAATTATGACGGTTCCCTCTTCATTCTTAATATTGTTTTCAGCTAGTGATATAGCGAGTAGCTGGGTTGATTTTAATTTTTTATAATGATAAATTCGTTTACCAATAACATGATTTCGTAAGCCTAATTCGATTCTGTTGTATATCTCTTCCATACACTTTATATTAAAATTAATAGATAAAGCATTTTTATTGATTTGGTAGGCACAACTCGAAAAGCATAAAACTCGAAGATACATTTAATATCTAATTTAATAATTAATAATTACTTAATGAATTCTAACTTCTAGATTATGCTGATAACCAGTTAAATCCTGAAGTTTATGCATTGCACAAGTATGCCAAACAAACTCAGCTTATGTGAATTAATGCATAAAATACTTATATTTACATACAAGAATTCTGAATCATACTACTAATAAATTGAATTTCTGATCATTTTAATTCTTTCCTGTAAATATTATAAATACAATTATTAGTAAAGAATTAGAAAACGTGACTATTTTTAAACTTTTTTTAGGTGATCTATTAGAAGTCAAATAATAAAAGAATTCTTAAAAATGGAGAAAAGTGCAGTTTCAAATTTTAGTAAACCTATAACTTGATGAGTGACTGTAAAAATGCAGGTAAAAAATTTTTACTTATAGCTAAATACATATTCTTGATAATTTAATAGACATGTATATCAACGAATTAATGCTGATCAAAGATATTGTGAGGATATGAAATAATAATAACAGGTGTTATTGATGAAACACTGTCCATATGAAAACCATAATATTGGATTATTAAATCATTAACTTCTTTAGCTATTATAAATAAAATTTCTCTTTCTAATTATCTATTAGCGAAAAATGTAATTCTTGTGGATACTAAAAGAAAAACCAAATCCAGGTTTTAAAAATGTATAAGGTAGCTTCACAAAAATATCACGTTGTTATGCAAAATAAAAAACCTAGTAAACGATAAAAATTATGATTAGTATCAAGTTTATTTCTTACTTGACCTGTAATATTTTCTATCTGGTTTAAATTTTTTACAAGTACAATTTTCGATTAGACATTTCATTTTATCAATTTTAGCATCCTTATCATGATCAATTTTTTGGTGCTTACATCTTAAACATTTAACAAATGTATCTGAATCCATTTCCAATTAAAGCATCATCATCCAACAATAGAAAACAATAACTAATATATTTCTATAAAGATAATCTCAATTTGTTCTGTTCCTTTTATCTCTAAGATAACATTTTTTCCACTTAATTGAAATTACTATGACTCTTTAAAACGTATATATTTTAATTGAACATTAAAATAACTTATTATTATATCTATATGTAAAATTCAATGAAATCGTAAGCCCAACATTCTTATAAGAATCAGGAGATTATATATTATGAGAAAAGTAATTGAGACGATAAGAAAATCAAACACTGCCAAAAATACAGATGAGCGTGTTATAATTGACAATAATAACAATAAACATTTAGAATTTTTTATGAATGGTAGTTGGAGGCATAGTAACAAATGCAAAACTGTAATAAATAATCAATGTATCAAGAAATAATGAAATATTCCCTCCTTGATTAATTAATCTGGTAATCAGATAAATAACCGAATTTGTTAGTGTATCTTTGCTGATTTCTATTAATATTAATATGAGACCATTCTTTTGAAAGAAAGCTTAGACGATCACGATGCATGAACTAAAAACAGCCAATCAATTATTTTGTCGACTCTGCTTAAGTTTAAATAATAATACTATGATTTCATTAATATAAGTTACATACATATTTTTATTTTAAAACATTTTTTTGCGAATATTTTAGAAACCTGTTAGTTATATTAAATATATTATATATATTAAATTATTTTATAAAAAAAATTATTTAACAAAGGAAATGCATTCATTCATATTATCTTAAATTTCACTTGATTATATGAGTAATACTAGTAATGAACAGTATGGGGAAAATAATGATCAACGAAATTTTACTAATAAACCGGTAGAATTAGGAAAGGAATACAACGTACAAATAACTGAAACAAGTTATAAGGGCGACGGTGTTGCAAGAGTTCAAGGTTTTGTGATCTTCGTTAAAGATGGTAAAGTAGGAAACGATGTAAAAATCAAAATTACCAGCATTGGTAATAGATTTGCAAAGGCTGATCTTGTTTAAGAAGTCTAGGTTTTTTTCAAATTTTCTATTTTATAATAAAAAGGATTAAGGCTATAAGTTTATATATTTCTCTACTTTTTCATTATCAATTTTGATGGCTGGTCTTATCCATCAGAACTTTTCATCAAGTAATTATAATATTGTAAAAAATAACACTAATCATACTGATAAATGGCTATGTTTTTTTAATAAAATATATAAATCATTAAATTAGATAGGAATATCTGCTAATTCAAACGAATTAACAACTATTCCGATTAAAAATTTTATATGTACTACCTTTGTTTATCATTCTTGATGAAAATATCAAACATTAGATAATTTATTGGCAAAGATTTTATAAAATTGTAAGTACCGAATACCCTAGCAACTATAACTAGAAATATTTATCTCTTTTTAATGTGAAAATGACAATATTAAATTTAGTTATTTCAGTCACTAAAAAACGATTAAAAGTCAATTGAAGTAAATAACGTATTTGTTGTGTCTTGTACAGATGCAGTATGGTTTATTGGATAGTCATGATAATATCATATACATCTGATTTAGTGTTGGATTTATATTTTTGTCCAGTTGAAAATACATTACACAATGCATCATGACTTAAATTATATAATTCCGATTTAATTTAATATAACCATTATACTAATAAAAAAAGATTATAATTTCCAACAACCTTAAGATAAATTATATATGATTATGTCAGAATGTGAACATATCTCTATAATTCTTGGCAAAGTATTGAAATTATAATATAATAAAAGAGTCTCAATATTAAACACACGAATTATTAGGATATTGTAATATTAGTAATCTTAAAAAATAACAATTTTTCCTCCATGGATAAACACAATTCGCGAGAAGGTAAAACAATTAGAATTTCAGTTTTGATATAACAGATTAAATCTATTTCCTGACCGAAACATTGGTTATTAAATTTTGAAATATCCGTTCATTAAACTGTATTTTATATTTTCTGCTCCTAGGTCTGGTGCGTAGACGATATCCACAGCAAGGACACCATAAACCTTCCCATTTTATAAAAATTTGACATACTTGACAACGTTTCTGTCCGACTATGTAACGTTGTCCACTTTTAGGTTTTAATGCTTTATGACGAGCACATATTCCCTTGCATGGCATTTTAATTTAGTTCCATCATTTTTTTCTTCTTTAGAGTTTCTATTTTAAACAATTTATGCTTAATTTATTACATTATATCTTATTAAATCTAGCTGCAATACAATTAATGGATTTGATTAGTCATGTTATATCAGAGAATTAGGAAGGTGAATTCTAAAAAATGATAAATACAGCAGAACAAAATTTTAGTTCCATTTTTATTCTTGACTCGCTAAATAGGTAAAATGAAAGTACTCAAAAAAGCAAGAATAAAATCCTTCAAGATAAGCTGATATTTTAAAGGTATTAATATTATAACTTTATAATATATATTTACATAAGAATGAAATGTAAATAGAAATGAAAATTCTTTATTGCACAGAGTCTTCGCCAGAATATTTCACTCAAAATAACAAAGATATAGACATTCAAGAAAAATCTGAAATTTTTGTTATCGGAGACTTGACTTATTGTTGTGAAGCTTTACAAAAGAATTTTTGGCTAGAATTAATCCAAGATGAAAATTATAATGAACCGAATGAACCAAAAGTTGTATTAGGTTGTGCCAACTATAGTGGAGGCTACACAATAATAGGAGGAACTGACGGAATAAAATTTTGTCCATTTTGTGGCAGGAAGATTGAGTTAGAAAAAGTAGTTAGCGGTACTTAATAAAACTATTCAGTTTAATGTATTGATACTATGAAACAAGTTTATTTAGTAACTGTTCAGATAGAAGGAATGGTTAGCCAGTTAAGGAATGTCGTATTTGAAGATGAATCGGCCTGTAATAAATTTATTGACAAGTTGAAATCCCAATCACCAAGCAAAAATCGGTATTTGTGTTATAAATGGAAAATACCTTTAATTACAAATGAAGATTATAATAATCTTAATGAAAATGAAATTTTAGAAAATTCCAAAGAATTGAAGTGATGTAGTATGAAATTTTTTAGTGACGATTAATGATCACTGATTTATTTTATCATTATTTAATCGAACATATGTTGAATCAGTATAAAGAAATATCACTTGTCATTAATCAAATTTCATCAGAACCTATGAGATAATAAATCCTTATTCTCGAAGATTTATAATAAATATGAGAAATTTATGGAATATATTAAAGGTAAGATTATCATTAACTAATTTGAATTTCTTTAATCTGTTTAAATAATAAAAAAGTAATATTTTACAAGAATAGAAAGAATTTTAGAAGTTAAATAAAAAAATATAATCGTTATTTTTACAGACTTTTAGGTTATTTATTTCTATTAACTTATTTTAATTCATTATTTTTTGTTGTTATAGTATTATTATACATTAAAAAAAGCAAAATGTGTCTAGTAATATATATTAAAAAGTTTGTAATACATTTTTCTATCCGAATAAATGATAGTAATCCGCAGCAAAACTTTTCGATCCTTTGAATTCTGTAGGTGGATGGATATATCAGGCTGTTCTCTAATGATGAATGTATATAGTCTTTCAATTTCAGTAATTTACATTAGTCTGGACAGAACAAAGTATCACTATCTGTATATACACCATATTTTCATTATTAATAAACTGATGATCATGATTTTATTAGCAACAACCTTACTTCTCACTAATAATTTGTATAATCTAAGATAGAATTGTATCGTATTGTATAAAGTAATAAGGAGAAATTATTAAGGCCAATCGGGCGAAAGTTTCATCTATTATGAATACAGCTACTAGTTTCCTTTTGTAATTTTAATAACTGCACATGTGAACTTAATTGTAATATAAACACTGATTCTATTCTCTTATCAAAGAATCTATTTATCGAGGATTATTAATAGAACGTCACTGCTAAATTCATTGTGCTATTTATTAAAGCCATTTACAGATATGATGAGTATTATCTCTATTTCGAGCTAGCCCTTGCAAAAATATATATTTTTAGTGTGAAAAATAGTAGCAAAACCATTAGGATTACTCGCTTTTTAAACTTACTTAAACTTAAAATATCAATTCAAGTTTAATAAGTATCAACTTAAAAACAGATTTTTTCTGTTTTTAATCACATTTCTATTTTTTAATCACATAAACTTAAATAATTTTGAAAAATGATTTAATTGATAAGAGGTCATTTTTAGATTGAATAATTCTTTATCTATATCACAACTCAAGAAATTAGATAATTTTCATTTACAAAAACTAAATACCACTAAAAACCAATTTGAAATTTATTCAGACATCTTTAATTTTTTCGATTCCACTTTTATTTTTGAATCTCTCTCAGGTCCTGAAGAGTTAGCAGAGACATCTATAATTGGCTTTAATCCGAGTTTCACGGTAAAATGTAATTCAAAAAACTTCATTATTTGTAATAGAAATAAAAAAATAGTAAAAATACTTAAGGTGAGAGAACCATTATCCCAATTACGTTCTATCTTACCAAAAATAACGTTATCTCATAATAAATATAGATTTATTGGAGGAGCCGTAGGTTACATTAGTTATGAAGCTATAAGCTTTTGGGAAAGATTACCTGCTCCAAAGAAAAAAATACTAAACTTCCCCTTGTTTGAGTTTGGTATTTTCACAGATGGAATACTCTATGACCATAAGCAGAATCAAGCTTATTATTTTCATAATGGGACGGAATCTCAAATAGAAGAACTGAATAAAATATTATATAGTGATGCTCACACCTTTGATAACAATGAATTGAAGAATAAGAATAGTTATCTTGAACTAGACCTTAACGAGAGCAACGTTCGATGTTCTGTTCCACAAAGAAACCTCAATAAAACAGAATTCATAAAAATGGTAAGAAAGGCACAAAGATATATTTATGATGGAGATATTTTTCAAGTAGTTTTATCAAAAAACTTCAAATTTAATATCGAAGGAAATCTCCTTCGAGTTTATTCATCATTGCGAAAGCTGAATCCATCCCCATATATGTATCTCTTTAAGATTAACAAAAGATGTATAATAGGATCCAGTCCAGAAATGCTTCTTAGAGTTACCGGAAAAGTAATTGAGACCTTTCCAATAGCTGGAACGAGACCGATTGGTCAAGACGAGGAAGAAACTACGAAACTTGGTGAGAGTCTATTACAAGATGAGAAGGAATTAGCCGAGCATACTATGTTAGTTGATCTTGCACGAAATGATGTAGGTCACGTTTCCGATTACGGTTCGGTAAATGTGAAATCCTTGATGGTAGTTAAACGTTTTAGCCACGTACAACATATCGTATCACATGTTGTTGGACATTTGTCAGATAGCTTTGATGTGTTTGATGCTTTAAAATCACTCTTTCCTGCGGGTACGGTTTCAGGAGCACCCAAAGTTAGAGCTATGGAGATAATAAATGAATTGGAAAAAGAGAGAAGAGAACCTTATGCTGGGGCTCTTGGTTATTTCTCTTTCAACGGATGTTGTGATTTTGCTATAACAATTAGATCAATTTTCATAAATGGAAAAAAGGGATATATACAATCAGGTGCTGGAATAGTAATGGACTCAATTCCTTCAAATGAATGGGAAGAAACAGAAAGGAAAGCAGAAGCGATGATGTCGGTTTTAAAAGATATAAAGAATCATACTCATAAGCGTAAAACACGTTCTTGAAATACTACAAAAAGAGTTAATAAAATTGCTCTATTTTATTTAACTTTTTTTCAAAAATTAATGGTGAATCATTGATAAATATTTTTAGGTGGTTTGGAGAATCTGTTTTTAGTATTCATATGATATTCCATTGATATTGATGAGTCTTTTTGTCTACCGGTCAAAATACCAACCACAACCTCATCATTTTTAATGATATCTTTTTCTTTTAATTTTTTAATTCCTGCCGGAACTGCTCCAGAGGCAAGTTCACAGTCAAATCCATTTAGACCTACAATTGACATTCCGTCCATCATTTCACTATCATTCACCTGAATTACTAATCCATTAGTATACCATAATGCTCTTAACCCTTTAACAATATTAGACGGTTTACCAATTTGAATCGCAGTAGCCCTGGTTTTAGGAAGGATATTTTTGTCCTTCTTATATTGATAATATCGTTGAATTTTCTCAACATCAGGATTACCATCATTCCAATGAAGTTGAGTATTTTCAAATTTACCATTAACTAGTTCATAAAGAGTATTTGCACCTTCTGAATTAACAACTGCAATCCTGGGGATTTTTTTTATCCACCCCCATTGATGTAATTCCATCAATGCTTTTCCGCAACTCGATGTATTTCCTAATGCGCCACCAGGATAAACGATCCAATCCGGGGGGTTCCATTCTAAATGCTCTAGTGCCCTATAAATAATGGTTTTTTGGCCTTCTATTCTAAATGGATTAATAGAGTTTACGGTATACCCCTTTGAAATTTTGGAATATTCTAAAGAAGATTGTAATGCATCATCAAAATTTCCATCTACTTGAATAACTTGAGCCCCGAATTGAAAGGCTTGACCTAATTTACCAGGTGCTATTTCCCCCTTAGGAATAAAAACATCACATTCCATGTTCTCATTAGAAGCATACATTGCTGCTGAAGCCGAGGTATTACCAGTCGAAGCACAGATCAATGACTTTATTTTTAACATCTTTGCATGCGTAACTGCAGATGACATACCATTGTCTTTGAAAGATCCACTGGGATTGTAACCCTCAGGTTGAAGGAATAAATTTTCATTTGGAAGGCCCACAAAATTTGCAACTTTTGACATATTATAGGGCTTAGATAATCTTCCCTCCGCACCATCGAGAGAAACTAGTACATCTGAACATTCTCTGATATTCTCAGTATCTATTTCAGGAAAATTTAATAACTCTCTAAATCTCCACACGCCGCTTTCATTGTATATATTTCCGTTAGGATTTCTTCTTTGATAAAATGTTTCGATTAATTCCTTAGATGGTCGGAATGGATAAAGAATATCTAGAAATGAACCACAAGAACACTGGTAATTATTATATATGATTTCATATGTCAAACCACAATTTGGATTAATACACTTTTTTACAGCATGATTCATTCGAATGAATCATTAATTTTATCTTATTTATATTATTACTGATTAGTCCCAATAAATGCAACTTTGAGATTAATTTTTAGTTCTATATAATCTAATTAATTAATTAATAAATTCGAGTAATAATAATACTTTAATAGATAAACAATTGATGTAAAATCCTTAGAAAAATTAATTATTATTTTCTTTTAAAGATATTCTACTTCTTTCCTTTTTTTTCATACATTTTGAGGATTTGTTGAATAGCCCCATCCATATCCTCTTCAAGGACATCAGGAGAGATTGATCGCTTTAAGAGGTTATTAATGGTACTAGATATTTCAGTACTCACCTCGTCAAAACTGTCCATATCATTATAGCTTTGTTGATATAACCTTTTAAGTTTCATAGCATTAAGTTGAGTTTGATCATTAATGGAAATACTATATTCTCTATTATTTACTTTAATCTTTTTTTCTTCCATAAGATCATCCCTATGTCAAGCATTTAAAAAACTTTCTATGTAAAATTTAGATTTTTTACTTACTAATTAACAATAAACTAACTATTAATTAATAAATGAATAAGATTTTTTTAGACAAAATCAAACAGATGAAAGTTTTCAAGCCTATGAAAATGTAGGAATTAACTAAACAAAAATATTTTCACATTAATTGTTAATATAAAGTAATTCAAGAAGTTGATTAATTATTTATAAATGTACATTTCTTTATAAGTCCAATTATATATCAAAAAATTATAACATTTATTTTCCTTGGATGCTAAAGATTTTCATAAATGGAGGAAGATTATTCTTCTCATGAAAATTCATATTGTAATGATCTTTTTTTTTTATTAAAAGAGATTATAATAAAAGAGAAAGCTCACGGTCTTCTGCTATCAGGCGGCTTAGATAGTAGTATCATAGCTAGTCTTCAAAAACCAAAATATACTTTTACTGTTATTCTCGATGGTTCCCATGCCTCAGACTATAAATACGCGAAATTAATGGCAAAAAAATGTGGCTCTACTCATATCACAATTAAAATAAAAACTTTGGAGTTGCTCCAAATTGAAGAAAGAATCATAGAATTATTTCGCACTTTTGATCCTATTTTTATTCGCAATTCTAGCGTTATTTTTGCTGGAGCACAAAAAGCTAATGAAATAGGAGTGAGAACTCTTCTGACAGGAGATGGTGGGGACGAATTATTTGCAGGCTATAACTATCTAAAACGATACTATAAAGATATGCGAAAGTTAGAAGATGAGGTCAAAAGATTATGGGATATAATGCATTTTCCTTCGGAAACTATAGGTAAATTTTTTGATATTAAAATAACCTCTCCATATCTAGATGCAAACTTTATGAAATTTGCAAAGTCTATAGATATATCAATGAAAATAGGTCTGTATCGGGATAAATTATGGGGCAAGTTTATATTGAGAAAATGTTTTGCAAAATGGAATCATCACGAAAAGCATGCTTGGAGAATAAAAGAGGCTCAAGAAGAAGGATCAGGATTTTCAAGAATAACAGACTATCTGGAAAATCAAATCTTTACAAATCAAGAATTTTTAGATGAAATTAAAAGAATAAAAATGATTGAAAAGGTTAAAATTCGTAGTAAAGAACATTTATTTTATTATCTAACTTATAGAAAATATTTCCCTCCACCACGATTACAAAAAGATTTAGTAGAACAGAAAATGTGTCCAGATTGTAACGGTATATTTATATGGGGAGGGAGATTTTGTAGAATATGTGGAGCATATCCGGTCGATCCTATTATTTGTACCGAATAAACATACCTTAATGTTTTTGGTACTGGAAAATATTTTTTATATGATTTTTATTAACTTTTAAATTCTACTAAAAATAGTATAACTTTTAATAATTGTGAGTTGATATTTTTTAGAATTTTTTTTGAATAACTCTTTTAACTAATGATTTTTAAGATTATATATAGTATTACTAATTTAGATTTCATTGAATATTTCGTATGCTCATTTCCTGCAAAGTAGTATCTAAAAATATAGAATATAATTTACCTTTAACTATGAGGTTTATTGTGTAAGATTGCGTTTGCAAAATATACGAATTGGTCAAAAATTTATTTATTTAATACTTTCCCAGCTATTAAGTATAGTTACCTATTAGATTGTATCTCCAGTTACAGGGAATATAGTTACAATCTCATTTTTAAACAAATTTGTTAGAGAATTTTTGGTGAATAGATAGCCAATGTCATTTAACAAAAGATGGGTCAAACCAACTACTAATCAAGGAGTTACAAATAAACTTCTTGAGAATAAATTTATGGATAATATAAAATCCCCTGTTCCTCTAAAACCTAAAATAGAAGATGCTCAAAAAAAATTACAGCTACAAATTTCTAAATTAGATGGTATTTCTAATAAAATGCATGAAAAAGATAATTTAATTTTTAAAAGGATTGTTTATGCAATGCAAAATCATGATAGCCAATATGCAAAAGTATTATCTAATGAACTGTCTCAAATTAGAAAAATGGATAAGATGGTGTGTTCAGCAAAACTTGCAATGGAACAAATCCAATTAAGATTGAATACAATTACTGAATTAGGAGATGTAGTTGTTACATTGAGTCCGGCAATGTCTGTAATAAAAGGCATTCAAGGAGGTCTATCTTCTATGATGCCAGAAGCTGACCAATCTTTTGGACAAATATCTGATCTATTGTCAAATATCATGAATGATTCTTCACAAATACCAAATACAGAAATATCTGGAACAGGTATGATATCTGAAGACTCGATGAAGATATTAGAAGAGGCTAGCATGGTAGTAGAACAAAGCATGAAGGACAAATTTCCTGATTTACCTTCCTCGTCAGATATAGATCAAGAAAATTCAGAAGCATCAATATATTGAAGATTTGAAAATATTATCTATCTAATTTAGAAATATTTTCTATTTTCTTTTTTATTCTCGAAATTGTAGGATAACTATATCCTTTCTCCCTATAATTTGTGATCATTTTTTTCCAATTGTCTAATCTCCATTGCGCTTGTTCTTTACTTAACATATCCGTCTCCTTTTTTATTATGCTCTTTCTTCCGGGAAATAAATATCCTCCAGTTTCAGCAGAGTATCTCTTATATGCAAATCTTAAACCGAATAAGAACATATCTACAGGAAGAGCCTTTAGATAGAATATAAATTCCTCGTATGATTCATCGGAAACATTCATATTTATTTCTAATATTTTCATAAGTTCTTTTTTGAGAATTATCTTTTTATGTCTTTCTAGATTACTTATCTGAACAAAAATTCTCTAAATATAATTAGGTTCCAATAACGATCTTTCTATAATATTGTTTTAAAAATTAATATAATCTTATATTGAGCTCGGCTTGAAAAGTTTACCCTATTATTAATATATTTTTATATTTATTTTTTTATTAAAGTATGTACTAGTAACATATCATATTATTCCATTTTTTTTGCCTAATTTGTCTAGACAATTAATCACATATTCTAAATGTGTCTCTTGTAATGATGTATTAAGAGAGATCCTTAAGCGGGCTTTTCCTAATGCTACAGTTGGAAATCTAATTGCTTGGATAAATATACCTTTTTTAAATAACTCTTTTGAAAAATTCGAAGCGGTTTTCTCATCACCAATAATAATAGGAATTATTTGACTAGATGTAGCACCTATATTAAATCCTAATTGATTTAATTGATCTATAAACCATTTTATTTTAATAAAAAATTTCTGTTGAATATTTTTATTTTTTCTTAAATACGAAACTGCAGTAATTGCAGCTAGACACAAATGTTCTGGTATTGCAGATGTATAAATAAATTGTCTAGATTTATTAATTAATATTTCTGTAATTAGATTAGACGAGGCCACATACCCACCAAAACATCCCAACCCCTTACTTA
This sequence comes from Nitrososphaeraceae archaeon, assembly GCA_035630235.1. Classification (GTDB taxonomy): domain Archaea; phylum Thermoproteota; class Nitrososphaeria; order Nitrososphaerales; family Nitrososphaeraceae; genus TH1177. Next base: position 17,297 of record DASQLB010000126.1, read on the forward strand.
AACTACTAATGTGAATATCGACATCGTTTTCTACTCCAAAAGACTCTGGGATTCCGCCATTATTACCACAATTTCCAAAAACAAAATCAGAATGTGCATCATCTAGTATCAAAATTGAATCGTATTTCTTGGCCAATTCTGTTAACATATCGAGTCTTGCAATATCCCCATCCATACTAAATACCCCTTCGGTGACAATGATCTTTTTGGAATGAGAATGTTTCAACAATTTCTCTAGATGATCAGGATCATTATGTTGAAAAATTTTAATATTATTTGATTTTGATAGACGACATGCATCAATAATACTGGAATGGTTGAGGCTATCGCTGAAAATAGTATGTTCTTTTGTAGATATTGTTGTAAGGACTCCAAGATTTGCCATGTAACCTGTAGGATAAATTAGTGCATTTTCCGAACTTCGGTGGTTCGCTAATATTCTTTCTAACTTTATAACGTTTATACTAGTTCCTGATATTAACCGTGAACTGCAAGGAGACACCTGTTTTAGAGAATCTCTTATTTTAGATAAAATAGTAGTATTTTGAGATAGACCTAAATAATCATTAGAGCCTAAATTAATTACCTTTTTTTTCCCCAAATAATAGGAATTATCCTTTAATTGTGTTATTGATAGTTCCCGATAAAGATTTTTTTCTCTATATTCTTGTAATTGATCATGTATATGATCATACTTCGAGGCCAATTTCTCTTATCATTTCTAAATCTTTATTTTGTTCATTTCCACCTGTAGTAAGATATCCACCACTTATTATTCCATTTGCACCGGCGTGAAGTGCATATCTACCATTATCTTCCAAATATACCTCTCTTCCGCCTGCTATTTTTAAAATAGTTTTTGGCATTATAAACCGCCATACAGCTATTGTTTTAATAATATCTTTATTGGTTAAAGGATTGTTGTACATAAGTGGCGTTCCTTCTCGAGAAATTAAAATATTTATAGGAACCTCGTCTGGATGTAGTTCTGCTAGTGCAAAAGCTAGCTCTAGTCTTTGTTCCTGACTTTCTCCCATTCCTATTATTCCGCCACAACAAAGTTCTAGCCCTGCCTCTTTAACAATTTTTGCAGTATTTATTCTGTCCAAGTAGTCATGCGTTGTACATATCTGAGAAAAATAACTTTTTGCTGTTTCTAGATTGTGATTATATCTCTTTACTCCTAAACTTTTTAATTTCTTCGCTCGTTGTAGAGTCATAAATCCCAAGGATACATTAACATCAATATCTATACTATCCTTTATTTTTGATATGGCTTCACAAATTTGTTCAAAATCTTTTTCAGGTGGAGCTCTGTATGCGCAAACCAAGCAAAAGCTTTTAGAGCCTTCATTTTTTGCATTTCTTGCGAGTTCGATTAGCTTTTCAGTAGGTAAGAGTTGATATTTATTTATTCCAGTATTATAAAACGATGATTGGGCACAAAATGAACAGTCTTCAGGGCAACTCCCAGATTTTGCGTTAACTAATGATTCAACATCTACAATTGTCCCATTAAATTTCCTGGTTATTATATTGGCACCTTTGGCAAGAGATGACGTGTCTAATAACATTAAAGCGTGGGCTTCCTCAAAAGATATCTTTTGATTATTGATAACCTTATCAATTATAGCATCAATAAAAGAATCTTCAGTATTGTTAGAGTTGTTATTACTTATCAAGCCACGACTACTCATATATTCTATGTTTTTCAAAACCTATACTTAATCGTTATTTTTAATGCTACATTTCTAAACTCGAGTTTAGAAAGATTATTACTTTGTATAATTCTTTATCAATGCAGATATCCTCATTTCCGGGAGCACTATAGAAACAATAAATTTTTAGGAAATAAAATTCATTAATATTTTACTTTACTATTTTTTTAATTGAAAAACTATCGCTCTGGATTGACAAAACAATGACTATGTTAAAACTATGATAAAATAACGATTTTCGTTGTTTTTTTATTCACTTTACTATGTTTAAAAAGGGACCGGTTTTTGAAACGGACAGAAATTAGATCCCTTTTTTTACTCCTATAAAATCTCATTATTTAAGTTCAAGATAAGATCATTTTTGTATCAATTATCTTAATTTCTTAACCTAAGAATTGATATTTCGGTTATTGTATTTGAATATATGAAATATGCTATGGCATATCTGCGTGTAAGCACTGAAGAGCAAACTGTTTTGACTCAAAAAATTGCCATAGATAAGTGGGCAAAGGATCACGAATACCAAATTTTATATTTTTTTGAGGACCCTTCAGTAAGTGGAAAAATTCCCGCAACTCAAAGAAATGGATTTAATGAAATGATTGATGTTGTAAAGACTGCATCAATAGATGCAATTTTAGTTTATGAGTTATCTAGAGTAGGCCGAACATTTTGGGATACCTTGGATGCTATCAAGGCCATTGAAAAATACTGTCCTTTAATATCGTGTTCTCCAAAAGAATCATTTTTACAGACCACAGATTCAAGCGTAAGAAAATTGATGATTGGTATTTTAACTTGGGTGGCAGAGAGGGAGAGAGATATCCTAGTACAAAGAACAAAGGACGGTATGATTAGAGCAAAGATCTCTGGAAAAGAAATAGGTCGGCCACAAAAAATCCTAAATAAAAATAATCTAATACATCTTTTATCTCAAAATTTACCAAAGTCAAAAATTGCACGTGAACTAGGAGTCTCTAAAGCAACTCTCTATAAAGAATTTAGAAGATTACATGTGATTTATAAAAATAAAAGTTACTAACATTATCTTAATTATTTTATATTTTAATGACTATTTTTTAATCAAAGAATATATTAAAATCTTTATCAATGATAAATAAGGTCTTTTTATATTTATAATATTTCTAAACTCGAGTTTAGAAAGAAAGTATAGAATGTCGAAATTAAGTTATTGTGATATTTCTTTATCAAGCAAATATAATATTTCATAAGATGCATCTATAATGATATCCAATTGGGCTCTGGGTATTGCAAGCGGTGGAATGATCGTTAGAATATTTCCCAATGTTCTAAGATAAACTCCTCTTTTCAACGATTCTTTCATGATATAATAGTTGATGGGTGAATCTTTAACAAAATTTAAAGATTTTTTACCATTAACCAAATCAATTCCAGTCAATAATCCTTTATGTCTAATGTTTGATACTATATTCAAATCGTAGAACTTATTGAGTCTTTTTTGTAAGTAAATACTATTTTGTTGTATTTGGACTATCAAATTTGTTTTTTTATATTGGTCAATATTTGTAATACATGCTGCACATCCTACAGGATGTCCCGTATATGTATGCCCATGAAAAAATTGTTTGTTATCTTTATAATTTCCTAAAAATGCTCTATAGATTTTATTAGTAGTAAGAGTTACAGCAATAGGGAAATATCCACCATTTAACGCCTTACCATAACATACAATATCAGGTATAGATTTTTGCTTTTCGTATTCTATCATATTACCCAGCCTGCCAAATCCTGTTGCAATTTCATCCAAAATTAACAAAACATCGTATTTTTTGCATAATTCAGCAATCTTTTTTTGGTAATTTCGTGGATAAATGGAAACACCTCCTGCTATTTGTGCTCCACTCTCCATTATCAAAGCAGAAATCTGACTAGAGTATTTCTTCAATTTTTTTTCTGTTAGGTCTAAACATTTGTCTACGATATCTGATTCAACTTCATATTTGAATTCATAATCCTTAGGTGAAGGAACACGAAATGTCTTTAAAAGAATCGATTTGTAGGATTCAAAAAAATTGCCAACGAATCCAACAGACATAGTACCTATGGTATCTCCGTGATAACCATTTTTTAAAGATAAAAAAAGATGTTTTTTAGAATTATTATTTTTATTTTTCCAATATTGAGTCGACATTTTTAATGCGATTTCAATTGCAGTTGAGCCATTATCGGAATAAAAAACTTTATCCATACCTTTGCATAATTTAATTAATTTTTCTGCGAGAATTACAGATTTACTGCTTCCTAGTCCAAAAAGAGTAGAATTAGGTAACGTACTTAACTGTGTTTTCATTGATTTAATTATGGGATTTTCTCCATAACCCCATACATTTGACCACATACTAGCTACTCCATCTAGAATTTTCTTCTTGTTTTGATCAATGAGATAAAAATTATCTCCCTCAATTATGATTTTATTACTTCCTCGATTCCATATTTTCATTTGTGTGTAAGGATGCCAGACATATCTTTTGTCATTCAAATCTAATGAGTAATTATTACTTTTGTTAAACAACTTTGTAAATGGATCTCAAACCATATTAAGATAGTTATTTTTAAGAAATAGCATCAACAATTATAATGTAATTATGTAAAATTTATTAAAAATCGAATATTATCTACTTAAGGCTTGTTGATTTCCTTTTGTATAGTACTATTTTTGACTTTTTCTTTTCGTTTTGTATTAGATTTGTTCCATAGAATTATTGCTTCAATTAACGCTTCTTGAATTGCACCTCTATAAAGTCCTTTAGAAGTAGCAATTTTTTTTCTGAATTTTTCATTCAAATTTTCATCTAATTCAAATGTTATTTTTACCATATTTTTAAATGGATTGCCATGTTATTATAATTTACATTTTTACATTTTTACATTTTTACATTTTTACATTTTTACATTTTTACATTTATATTTCTAAATATAATATTATATGCAAAGTTTGCGTTATTAAATTTCAAAATTTGAATATCAAAATATATAATTCTACAAAATTCTGCATTTGAGCATCAAAAGAAGAAGAAATTAGTAAAAATATGGTATAATTATGAATATTTCAAAAAATAATATTAAGTAGTTAAAGAATAAAAATAAGATAAAATTTAATACTTAAAGGGGAGTCTGTTAAGTTAAACAGTAAAAGCGATAGCTAGGAATATTCATTCATGTTATGAATATTAGATTTGAAAAAAAAACATCCATTGTTATAGTTATGTATTCTCTTTATCTATACTTTCTAGGTGAGTCTACTTAATACATTCTAAAGCAGTAATAATTTTCAAGGATGATAAAAGAAGATATATTTCTGTAAGGAACTAGATTCAAAGGTTTGGTTCATGCAATATCTACAAATGTAAGAGTATCTGCTTTTATAATAGATGAACTGTTATTCAAGTCGGTAACCAAAAATACTAGTTATGGATTTGTATAGAACTAATAAATAGTTCTGTGCTTGGAATCTACATTTTAAAAGAAAGAAACAAGCTTGTTGCTGAAAGTTAATTAGATCGCTTGTATCCAAATATGGAAAACATACTGTGTATACAGATGGAGGTACTTGGTATCCAGAAACATGTAATGTCTTGAGATTGAAACACTATCTACATTCACCCTTTCAGAAAAGTTTGATGGAGAGTGAACTAACAGTATTTCAAGGACAGAACCGAGAGTTTTGATGACTACTATCCATGTATGCAAGATGAATGCAATCTATCTCATGCATATAACTGGATACAATTCTTTGTTTCTATGTATAATGATACAACATTTGAGAATTATTTTATTAATGAATTGAATAAAGAAGCTGAATATATCTTAAATTAACAGAGCCTAAATTTAACTAATAATTTACCCTCAAGTTAACAGGACCGTGAAAAGTCATGACTTTTATTACTTTTTAAAAAAAATTAGCAAAGTTTTTTAGAAACTCACAACTTAGTCGTGTACTGAATCAAATGGTCGGAAGACTCCATATACAAAAATATGTGGTTTCAAACCTATTTTACTCATTTTCAAACAGATTTAGACAAGTTTAGATGTTTCATCTTTTCAAACCTAATATTTATAACATGAATGAATATTCCTAGCTATCGCTTTTACTGCTTAATTAAGGAGCCCTTATAGGTATTATTTTAATCCAATAAGTGTAATGATGATAAAAACGTGTTATTTATAAAGATATTCAGGATCGGACGAAAAAATAAATTAATATTGACGGATCAGAAGAAAATTGCTGATAATTAGTAAGTATAAATAAAACTATTGAGAAGAGATTTTCAGATTCTTTTTTAAAACTGGTCAATTATCTTTAGAAGATAATTGAATCAGATAATTGGTTAATTTACTAAAATATCTAATCCATTTGATATCTCTTGTAGATTTATGGTAGCATTTGCTAGGATATTTAAAGCTGACATATTATTCCCTGATTCGATTGCACTCATAGATTGAACAATGTCATCACCTGTATTTTTTACCAAATCTGATAGTTTCAGATATAAAGCAGATTTTTCTTCATTGTTCTTGGAAGTCTGAGGGCTAGCATTTTCTGTATTTATTGTAATAAGAATAAAAGGTATGAAAACTGAAAAAAATAACATTCGGGAATTAAAATATCTCATAACTTCCAAGTAGATTTGATAATTATATATATTTTTTTCAAATAAAAAAGAACGTCCTATATATTTTTTAATATAAGAAATTAGTTAACTTTAACTATTTTGAATATTATTGTGAATAACATGTGGTAACCTCTGAATCGAATACTTCATTCCTTAATATGTTCTTCCTATAAGGATCCTATTCTCTAATTAATTACATACAATAGATAAATCGATTACCTCAATTGATCCAAATCAATTGTAACATAGAAATTATAAAGTCTTGATAATCTCATATTTTTCCAAGATATTTGCAATTTTTTTTGCAGTTGGTTTTTTTATATATGGTATAGTGGCTAAAACTTTAGATCCTGTCAATTCTTCTACTATAATTTGGAGATTCTTACTAATTAATTTATAGTAAGATTCTGAAAAATTATACTTATTGTTTAATATTATTCCAGTAATTTGTAGATTAAATTTTATACTTAAACAATATGTCATTATAATATGATTTATAGATCCTATTTTGTTAGACATTATTAATATTATTGGAACGTTTATTATAGATGCTAATCAGCTACAAAAAAATTTTTACTTAATGGAACCATCAGTCCTCCTATCCCTTCAACTATTGTAAAATCATGTCTTCTTTCGATATCCTTGTATTTTATTAAAATTTCTTGCTTGTCTATTTCCTCATTTAATTTTAAGATCTTACTCGCTAAATAGGGGGCAGTAGGTAATGGAGAATAATATGGATTTATTATTTCATCTATATCTTTACTCCCACTGGACACTTTTAGTATTTTTGAGTCTAATGATTTGAATTGTCTAGAGTATTTTCCAATACCACTAGCAAAAGGTTTCATTACACCTACGTTAATTCCCTTTCGAAAGAGTAAATTACCTAAACCTGCTGAAATAGTAGTTTTCCCTATTTCAGTATCAATTCCTATTATGAATACTCCCTTACTTTTCACCTGTTCATTATTAAATATCTTCCATAATTAATTATTTATGATAAAATTTTTCATTTATAACATAGGTAAAAATTTGAATCCTTTATGTTCAGAATCATTTAAAAATTTATCTATATCTACTATTATTTCATTAAATGGAACATAATTCGCATTAATTTTTTTCCTATTATGTTTACTATCATTATTACTATTATAATCATAATAATAATTTTCATTTTTTTCATTTTTGTTCTCAAATAAGTGATGAGAATATTCTTCTTTTTTATTTATATATATTATATAATTTCTATGGTAATGGGTTACAGGTGTCGACGAGACTATCCAAATATTCGCTGTATTAGGTTGAATAACATTCAATCTATTAATATATTCAAGCGTAGATGAATCTTTATCGAATTTTATTATTATAGCTTTTTCGGGATCTTTAAGGAATGTCTTAATGTCTGGTATCACCAGATCAATTTCGATTTCTCTTAGCATAATTTTCCTCTGTGAAGGTAAAGAAGATGTTGTCAGGAGAAAGTGTAAAAATGCTTCACAGAGAGAAGATAGTAGTTTTTGGTTTATATTGAAATTATGAACATTTCCCCCATTAGGTTTTTTTCGATAAATTGATTCTATGGTTTTTTTCAGTATTTCTTTTATCTTAGGAATAGAAGTATTAATATCATTTTGAAATTCTATTTGTATGCTTTCTTTACCAAAGTCATTTAAAACTGAGTACAAGTTATCTTTGATATCCATATACTCACTATTGATAGGTTTATTAAATATCTTAATGTAAAAAATTTATGGAAAAGCTTGCTATTATTCTTTTATTAATTTCTCTTGGATTGCTATTAATTTACGGTATAGATGTAATGGTTGCATCACAATCTGAAACAGATGCAGTTACAGCAGCAGGAGTAGGACAAGGTTTCCTTCCACTAAATGAAGCTGTACGAGGAAGTATTTTTGGAGGCGGAGCCGTTGCATTATCTATAATAGGTTTTGCGCTTGGTCGAAAAGAACCGAACAAGACAATACCTATCCTACTATTTATAAATGGAGGATTGATCATCTTGGGGTTACTTATTCTATTGGCTATGGCTAATTTCGAAATAGATCAAAAAACTATACGAACAATCGGTTCGACAATGCTATTGGGAGGAATATTAATCGGATTAGGAATAGCCAAAATTGTAATAGACAAGAAAAAATTAAATTCCAAATAAATTTTTTCTTTGGTCGTTTATTTTAGTAATTAAATATTATTTTCATATATAATATAATAAGGTTGCAACTAATATCAAACAAAAAAACAATAAACTGCGTCTGTAATTCTAAAAGAAAGAAAACTGTAATTTTTCTTTCTTTTCTTTAAAAATTAAATTTCTAGTCAAATACTATTACATCTAACGCTATTGCATCTGCTAAAAGATCCAGGTGTCGGGTTGCAACAATATAACCATTTTTAATTTCATTTTGTGCAATCCATCTATTTGACGAGGAAAAGAGACGTTCTCTTTTTATCCTTTTTTCCAATTCTTCAACATCTAGTTCAATTTCTTCAATTTCTTGGGTACTGTTATGTTTTGTCATTAAGATTATTTTTCTAACAAGTACCCTATTACCAAATCTTTGAGAATAATCACGAGCGTTATCATCTATGTCCTGTAACTTTATTTTCATTTGATATTTATTCAGTGCATCTCGGCTTGTCAACAGTCTCTCATCCACAAAACGATCGTAACTCAATAAAAATAAACTAAGTATATAGATATATTAATTATTCACAATTTTGAATTCATAAAATATTTTTTTATCAATAAATCCACACTTTTTTATTCTTACCATTTTTCCTTCAATATTACCTATATTTTTTTTATTTTCCGCTAGAGATCCAATAAGTATTATTTTATCGAATTCTACCAATATCATTATTGTATTTGCTTTATTGTTATTCATCTTATTAAAAAAAAATTCTAGTATCCGTCCTTTTTTGTTTTTGTAGTCTTTTAATGCAAGATTACCAAGACAAAACCTACAATTATTTGCAGGAGGCCAAACAGTCTTTCTACATTCATTACAATATGGTAGTACAAACCTTCCGTTTTCTATATGCTCAAGAAATTTTTGATGGTTATTTTTCTTATTTTGCATACCCTCATATTCTTTAGAAATATTTTACAGTTTTACTCAATGATTAAATCTCCAAAATAAGCACTGTGCCAGAAGTACCCGCAGCTGCTAAGTTATGTACTAGTCCTATCTTAAGGGATTTTTTAAACTGTAAATTATGTCTATTTTTACCTGTTAATTGTTCAAAAATTTCTACTGTTTGTGCAATTCCAGTAACCCCGATTGGATGACCACATCCAATTATGCCTCCACGTAAGTTTATAGAAATTTTATTTTGATAAACAAATTTTCCTCCTTCTCCTTTATTGACAAAACCAAGATCTTCATACCCAATTATTTCCAAAATAGAGAAGGCGTCATGAATTTCTGCGGTATCTACATCTTTAGGGGAAATCCTAGCCATTGTATATGCTTGTTTTGCTGCAATTCTTGCTGAACCTTGTGAAAAAATATCTGTAATCGTATTACTAAAACTTGCAGAATTAGTTTGTTGGCCAATTCCTTTGATCAAAACTGGAATCAGTTCGCTATTTTTTTTCTTGGATATCACTTTAGACTTGAAAAAGGCAAGTTTTTCCTCTGCTATAAGCAGCAGGGAGGAACTACCTTCACAAATAGAACAACACTCTAATAATTTCAGAGGCTCAACAAGAACTCTAGAACTTAATACTTGCCCAAGATTTACCGATTTATGCCTATTTAAAGCATTTTTGTTGTCTTTAGCCTTAAGATAATTATTTACAGGAATTTGACAAATTTGCTCTTCTGTAGATCCATATCTTTTCATATGAATCTTCTTAAAAATTGAACCCCAAAATATGGGTAGAGTGAATTGACCCCTTGATAGATCACTAGATAGAACTTTTCCTTCCGTATTAGCTTTTTCAACTCCAATAATTAAAGCAGAATCACATAATCCAGATGAAATATAGGAAAATGCAGAAATTATTGCATTGGTACCAGAATTACATAAATTGTCAATTCGATGGGAAATCTTTGGAGTAATTCCTAGCATCTCTGAAATTATGCTAGATAAATATTGATCCGAAGAACATGATGATACTATCACTGCGTCAAGCAAGTTTCTTGGAAATCCTGTATCTTTCAGTAACTTCATCGCTGATTCTAAAGCAATGTGGGGAATGTCGTTATCTGTTTCTTTTCTAAATTCGCTAGTGACTCCAGCTACTATAGAGACTTTTCTCAACTAAAATGTAGAGATTAATTCCCTAATTGAATTTTCTGTATTTCCAACAGGGTTTATTTGGATTATGGGTAAAGATATTCCACTTTGATTAAATTCCCTCAAAGACTTTATACATTCATCTCTTGTACCTGATATTGTCAAAGAAGTAAGCATTTTATCAGAAACGAAGTTATGAACATTTACAAGCCCATTCTTTAGGTATTCTTCAGTAATATTTTCTACTTCTATTTCAAATCCATTTTCTCGTAAAAATTTATTATAATATTTTCCTATTGCAATATAAAAGGCAAGAGTCTTTGCTGCTCTTACTCGGGCCTGGTCTGGATATTTATCGGACACGGCGGTAATAAATGCACAACAAATCTCAAAATTTTTAGTACCTGATGATTTCAATTTCTTTTTAATATTCTTAACAGCTTTTGGTAATTCATTTTTTGGTCTTAAGTAAAGCAAAACACCGTTCGCTAATTGACACGAAAGATCTATCATCTTATCATTTATCGCTGCAATATATATTGGAGGATTTTCTCTAGGTGGTTTGAATAATATTTTAAAGTTATTAATCTTATAATATTTTCCAACAAAAAATACCTTCGTTCCCTTCATAACTAATTTAACACATTGTAGGTATTCTCTTAGTTTTTCAATAGGATAGTTAAATTTTATTCCATGCCAATTTTCCACCAATGCAGGAGTACTCACTCCTAATCCCAATACCGATCTGTTATTGGATAGAATATCTAACGTTGATATTCCCATTGCCACTGTAGCTGGAGTTCTGGAATGTATACTTATTATTGCTGTGCCAATTCTAACTCTTTTTGTTACTTGAGATAAGGCACCTAATGATACAAAGGCTTCTCTTCCCCATGATTCTGGAACCCATAATGAATCTGTATTTTCTTTTTGTTCTATTTTTTTTGCAAATTTTAAAATAGCGTCAACTGATAAAAGCGTACCAATATTATATCCTATTCTGGAAATATCTTTCATACTAAATTTGAAGATTGAAGTTCCTTTGCAGCTTCCTCTATATCTTTATGAGAATCAATTGATCTCCAAAAGTTATGATTGAATCTCATGCCTTTTAATTTTTGATCATTAGCCATAGCAGGTAGTGCAGTTACTTCTATGTTTCCATTATCAGGTAAATATTCAAATACATCTTTTGTAAAATAATAAACACCTGCATTTATCCATTTATCCGGAATTTCAGGTTTCTCATCAAATCCTATTACATTAGATTCACCATTAATATTAACGACTCCATATGGACTCCGCAAGGGAACAACTGCAATACTTGATATTTTATCTCCACATAATTTATGAGGGTCAATGTTTGTTAGAATATCGCCATTTGTCATAAAAAATCCCTCATCAGTCGAAGAATTCAAGAGACTAGATGTATTTTTTAGCGCTCCACCCGTTCCAAGAGGATTATCTTCAACTATATAGCCTATATTAATACCCAATTTATTACCACTCCCTAGATAATCGATAATATTTTCTTTCAGGTAACCAACACATATAATTATCTCTTTAATATCATGTTTTTTAAACCACTTAAGTTGCCATTCGATAATCGGTACATTTAATACTTCTATCATGGGTTTTGGTCGATCATTTGTTAAAGGTTTTAATCTTTTTCCTAACCCACCGGCAAGGATAACAGCTTTCATCAGAATAGAATCAAGAATCAGATTATTAAAGATTAATGAATTAAATATATTATTTTTTTATATAACAATGAGAGAATATAAAAAAACTTAAGATATTTCTTTCCCTAATAATGCTATTTAATTAAATATCTATTCTAATTAGTGAAGAAAAGAGGTAACATAACTTAATACAATCATCTTTAGTAATATAGATTAGTAGTAAATAGTAGTATCAAATAAAATTTTTTGGTAGTGAAAAAAATAAACGCCGCTGATCAGACTCGAACTGATGACCCACTGGTTAACAGCCAGCTAAGCTCTAAAGCGTTATTCGCTTTAGATTTGCTCTACCATGCTGAGCTACAGCGGCATTCAACTATCATTTTTCTAATCAAAATAAAAATGTTTTCTTATTACAATAAACAATTCAATTTCCCAGAACATTATAATAATAAAATTTTAAAAACCCCCTTAATGATTTTTATTTTATCCTAGTTTAAAAACTAATAATTAATTAAAAAGGAAAGTTATGTAAATTTTTTATGAAGACATTCCATCTTCTTTGGCGTATAAATAGACACCATCTAAAAATACTCTCTGATCTTTATTTTTGATCTTGGTGGAAGATTCGATATTAGTTGCAGTTTGGGAAACATCTTCTAAACTGGGACCTTTAACTATAACATCTTCCCCGGTTACTACGACTTGGGTTAATCCTACAATTTTGGATATACGAGAAGATCTTTCTCCAAAATAATTTTCTACGATTACTTTTTTATCTTTTACCTTGACTGATATTGGAAAATGAGAAAAAATTATCTTAAGTTTATATGTAAACCCCTTTTCAGCTCCTTTTATCATACTAGAAATGATACTTTTTACAGTATTTATTAGCGCCAAATCTTTTCTTCGCTTACCGGGAGGATAAATAATAATCTTGTTATCTTCAAAAACTAGTCTTATCGGTACTTTCGTAAAATCTTTAACGATTTTGCCATTTTTACCTTCCACAATAATTGTATTTTTTTCCTGGGTAACCTTGACATCTTCTGGAATTACAACTTCTCCAGACTGATTAACTCCTTTCCTAGTAGACATATCCTATAAGAACACCTCCTAACCCTTGACTCTGAGCATCAGTATGAGACATTATGCCTTTACTTGTCGAAACCAATAATAGTCCGAGATTATATGCAGGTAAAAATTGTCTTTCCCAATTTAGAAATTCATTTTTTTTTACACCATACCTTGGCGTAATAATTCCACACTTGTTTATTTTAGCTAATAATTGGATCCTAAATTTTCCCATTCTATTGTCATCTATTAGCTCAAATTCTCCAATATATCGATACTTTTGCATAACTCTGAGAATTTCGCTAGCAAATTTAGATGTGGGAATAACTAAGCATTCTTTTTTTCGTCGAATTTCATTGTTATATAATGTATTAAACAAGTTTGAGACAATATTTAATGATGGCATTTAAAGCTCATTCTCCAAATAGATATTAATTCTATTAATTACTATCATACTATGCTTCTCTCTATATTTTCTTTGTTTTTTGATATCAATATATATTTTATTCATATTTCTTAAATCCTATGTTAAGTGCTACATCTCTAAAACATTGCCTACAAAGCATTATATCGTATTTTTGAATTAATCCATTGAACGCGCCACATCTTTTGCACCATCGTTTCCCTTTACCATGAGGAACTTCTTTTCTACCTGTTTCAGAATATTCACGTGGTTTAGGCATTATATAGCTTCAACTCCAAAATTTTTTTGAAAGAAATTAATAGATTCTTCTTTCGTTATTCTATGTTTCTTTCCGATCCTGTCTGGATGTCTTTTCTTGGAAATTCTATAACCAGGTCTTTTCAAAGAGATACATACATCCATTCCAAAGATTCCGATATCTGGATTATACTTAATCCCTGGTATATCTATATGTTCTTTAAGTCCAATCGAAAGATTACCATTATTGTCGATAGAACTTCTTTTAAAAGAATTTGATTTGGCGAGAAAAATTCTTTTCAAGAAGTCCAATGCAGTTTGTCTTCTTAAAGTAACCATTGCACCAATGGGCTCACCTTTGTGAATACCAAAATCCCTAACAGACTTTTTTGCTCCCCTCGGACTAGGCTTTTGACCTGTCAATTCTTCCAAGGCCATTTTAGCTCTCTCAAAAGGATCTCCAGACTTGCCCACCCCTATATTTATGACAATCTTTTCTACATCTATTCTTTTCATTTTTTCATTTGAATCATTAATATATTCAGACATCTTTAAGTCACTTTTATCTTTGGATTATTATCGAGCTCACTAATAACCATAATCATATCTATCGGAATTTCTAATAATCGAGAGTCTACACTAATTATTACACGTTTTGGAAGAGAAAACGTTCCCTCTTTTATTTCTTGTATTTTTCCTATACTACCAGCATTATCTCCTCGTGTTAATATAGCAAGACAATCAGATTGTAATTTTAGAGTTTCAATAATTTCTAATTCGGGTACTTTAACGAGACATGTGTCACCAACTGAATAAATATCCTCCGAAATAACAGTTTTACCATCATGGAAACCATACTGAATTTTATTTCCTTTAATAATAGTTTTATTGTTTATTTTTAAAAGTTTTAATGTCTTTTCATTATCGCTTATTTCGATTGGAGATAATAACAAAGACTTGCTAGGAACTAATCTGTAAACCTTCTGTTGAGAGGAAACCAACTCAATTGTATCCATCAATCCTACTGCAAAATTAACATTGTATCTAATTATATTATCAACTTTGACTTTACCTGCATTGACAATTTTTTTAGCTTCATGCATATTTTTTGTGACCTTTAATACATCTCGTAAAATTACACCTATAGAATAAGCATATTTTTTTGCATGTGTTCCTGGGTACGTCCTTACAATAAAACGCCCTTGTTTTCTATTTATGTCCCAAAATACTGGAGCTAATTGTCGTTTTACAGTAGTTCGTCCTCCTTTATTAGCCATTATTTAATTCCGCTCCATTTGATACATTACAAACATTTTGTTTTCTAACACTATCATCATCCTTTGTCCCCCTTATTATCTTGACTATTACTTGAATCTCTTACTTTTTTTTGTTCTGGTTTAAGAATCTTTTTAACATTTAGGTTTCTTTTTTTTCGAGGTTTAGTTATATGAGATTTAATACTTATCCCTTTTTTTTCAGAGTTATCTGGTTTAACTTTTCTAACTACATTAGATCGATTCTTGTCATGCAAGTTTAAGGACGTAATCATAACGTTAGAAGAATGTATTTGAACCTTAACTTTACCTCCCTTTGAGGCTTCTCTTTGGATCCCCTCAATAAAAAGAGTTGATCTTCCAGTTTTGACTTTTTCTACTTTACCTTCGACATTTTTGTATTCTCCTCTTAATACCTTTACAGTATCTCCTTTGATCACACGAGCATTCCTTTTATTGTATTCCTTACGTAAATTGTCTGAAAGAGTAGAACGTATATGTTTATCAAGTAAATGTTTTTTTATATTAAGAGTAGTATTTTTATTAATCATAAACAATCACTATTATATTAAACAATTGATGAGGCCAGGTTTGCTATTCTAGGCCATTTTTCAGCTGCTTCAGCAGCAACTGGTCCTTTTATATCTGTTCCTTTAATTTCGCCTTCGGGAGTTACTAAAACAGCAGCATTATCTTCAAATGTAAGTCTTAAGCCACTTAGTCTCCTTATAGGATATTTTTGTCTAATTATGACTGCTCCAAAAATCTGCTTTCTTAACTGCGCTGGACCTTTCTTAACTGTAACAGTTACCAGGTCACCTACTGCACCTGATGGCATTCTTGAATGACGACCATGGTATTTCGAGACCTGCACAATTCTGAGAACCTTGGCACCTGTATTATCAGCACATACTAGCTCTGCTGAAACAGGAAGCGCCCTCGTAATATAAGGACGAAATTCTGAGGCACCCTTGGCAGAGACTGCTCTTGATTTAGATGCCATCCTTATTCTCTCCCTCAACAACCACAAAAGATACCGTTTTAGAAAGAGGTCTACATTCGGCTATTTTGACTTTTTCTCCTTCAGTAACATCAATACAATCAGGAAGAAAAGCATGTACTTTTGATGTACTTCTTTCGTATCTTTTATATTTTTTAACTAGTCTGTTATATTGCCTTGAGACAACAACCATCTTAGGTGCTTTATTACTATCTACAATACCTGAGTATAACCTTCCCCTTACTGGTAAGCTTCCATGGAAAGGACAATGTTGATCTTCACAAGTTTTTTTGGGAAGAGAAACCATAATACCTATATTTCTAACCATTTTTCATTATCATCTCTTTATCTTTAAAATTCTATCTTCTGGTCTTCCTATCAATTGATTACCCCTTATAAAGCAAGCGGTTGAAGGGAGATATAAAATAGCTTTAAGTATAATTTTTTTTGGAATTTTTTTTATATCATTTAATGTTCTTATGATAAGCATATTTTTAGTTTCAAAAATGATTTGACCAGATAAATTAATTAAGCTAGATTGTGAACATTCAGATAATTTTATTTTTAAACCTATCAATTCGTGATAAAGAATATTTTCGATTGTTCTCATTTCTTTACTCTTTTTTCGATTTTTCTTTCATTGATGAGTGTAAGAATTCTGGCTATATCTCTTCGAGCCCATCTGATACTAGCACTCTCCTTTTTCAATGTTCCTTTTGCACCTTCTGACCTTAATTTTGCAAGATCAGCTTTCAATTCTAATAATTTGTCTTCAAGATCATGATCATTCATTTCTCGAAGAGTTGTTAATTTCATTCGACTCATTTAGTATTCGTTGGCACGCTCCCTTTTACTTTATTTTGGTTCATGGGTTTATCTTTTATATCTTTAGATTTCGGTGTTTGTTTTTGTTGTTCTCTTGTTGAATGCTGGGTATTTCGTTCTTGACTCTTTTTTCTATTAGTATTTTCTGGTATTGTACTTTTATTAGCTTCAGTTTCGGTGTCTGATTCTGATTGGGGATCACTATTAGGTACAGGTTCTTCTTTGGATTCTATAAGTTCAAAGTCAGGTGGAACCTCATTTTTTAATGCAATTCGTAGTTGGATTCCCATTAAACCCATTTTAGTCAGTACGTCAGTTAGGCCTAATTTTACTATTTTGCCTGCTGCGTTTCCACTCTTTGGTACTACACCTAAAGAATGTTTTTCAAAATGAGCCCTTTCACTTCTTAACTTTCCTGCAATACTTATTTCCACACCCATAGCTCCAGCTCCCATTACAGTATTCATTGTCCACATAGAAGCTCGTCGAAACGCTGTTCCTCTTTCCACGAGTTGAGCTATTCTATTGGCCATGATTTGGGGGTTTAGTTCCGGAACTTCAATTTCCATCACAGAAATTTGAGGATTATTTAATCCAAACTTTTGCTCTAATTTTGATGTAAGATCCTTAATTCCTGAACCTTTTCGACCTATCACTAATCCAGGACGCGTTACGTATAATGTTATTCTTGTTCCAATAGGGGTTTTTTGAATCTCAACACCTCCATATCCAGTCTCTCTGAGGGATTCTTTCAAATACGCGTCTAGTTCCATATTTTTATAGTTACTAGACATTACATTTTTTGCTGCATTCATTCTGTTATTACACCTTCTTGGGCGACCATTTCAACATGTACAAGTGTATCAAATTTGGGACTTGCTCTTCCCATAGCACGAGGTGTAAATCTCTTCAACCGTGTTCCTTTATGAACAACTATATTTATAATTTTGAGCCTATCAAGGTCCATACCTTTGTATTCTGCATTACTTTCTAGATTATCTAAAAGTTTCAAAAATTCATGAGTAGCTTTTGATGGAAATCGACCAGCACTGAATCCATCTCGTATATTGGATCTGTGTGCAACTTCGTTATTATATCTTCGAAATGGTACTGCTACTTCTTTTCGTAAGACCGCTTCAAGATAATCTCGAGCTTTTTCAATAGATAGATTTCTAAGTGCTAAAGCAATCTCACGAGCATGTTTATGGGATATATCCTTTTCGCGAAGGGCAGACCTTACTTGTCTGCTTTTATCAAAATTTTGATATGCATAAGAATAGTTTGGCATAAATCAATCACTTTAAAGGAACATACAAGCTAGATCTGGATGATCCCACTCCAGGTGAACCATGTTGAACTCGCTTATTTGTAATAGCATATTCTCCTAGATAATGTCCTACCATTTCTGATTTAATTGTAACATCAAAAAATTCTTTGCCATTGTGTACACTAATTAAAAGACCTATCATATCAGGCAGTATAATCATATCTCTAAC
Organism: Nitrososphaeraceae archaeon; assembly: GCA_035630235.1. Taxonomy (GTDB): domain Archaea; phylum Thermoproteota; class Nitrososphaeria; order Nitrososphaerales; family Nitrososphaeraceae; genus TH1177. Next base: position 35,948 of record DASQLB010000126.1, read on the forward strand.
ATGTGTTTTCAGCTTGTTCTTTAACTTTCCATCACGCGCTAGTTTAATCTCTTCTCTTAATGTTCGTTTTTGACCATTCATATATTTTCCGACTCTTTTGTTTAATGATCTTCGCTGTCTTGCATTTAACAATGGTAAGAGTGACTCTATTGATATAGATTTTAGTTGATCTTGATTATAACCTCGAAACTTAAACTCCCTAACCAATCTGATAATATACCTCTAGTGGCTTATTTTTAAATCTACCTAGATAATAAAAGATACTCATTTTCATTTTCTTAAACTAATCCCAGTTTTGTAGCAAGGTCGCGAGCAGAATCCAAGTCCTTAAACTTGGCAAAGGCCTTCTTTCCATCAATTGTTCTAGCTGTATTTACTTCAATTATTTCAGCCTCATAAAGATCATGCAGTTCTTTTTTTATAGATTTTTTATCGGCTAGCTCATCGACAATAAAGGTTATTTTTTGTTCTTTTTCTATCAAATTGAATGACTTCTCTGTAATGTATGGTTCGATAATCAACGGTTTTTCTTTTTGTAATGGCGATTTTTTCTTTTTTTGTTTAGAGGATCTGGTAGATTTTAGAGTGAATAAATTTTTCTTCATTGAGTGTTCATCTCCGATATTATATTTGATGTAGATTTTAAATTAGTTAGCTCGTTAATAGCATTTTCAGAATAAATAGTCAATCTTGCTGGTTTAGAACCAGGGGCTAAATCTAAGACACTAATAAATTTAACAGATTTAACAGTAATCCCAGGGAGAGAGTTATTCAATCTTCCTATTTTTTCATCATTACCCACAATTATCAGAACACTTAATGCAGATCTACGGTTTGTGCCATTTTTGTGGACAGATTTATTTCTTCGAATAAAGGTACGTTTTAAATCGTCTTCTAAACCCAATTTTAGTAACACTTTTTCTAAATCTTTTGATTTCACTATTGATTCAATTTCATTTGAAATAACAATTGGTAATTGTAAATTATCCTTTATTTTGTGGCCACGCCTTTTGATCAAATCACCATTTGTTGTAGCTGCAATAGCAGAACATAAAGCTAGTAATTTCTCTTTTTTATTTACTTTTTTATAGATATTTTTCCAAGAAACAGGAGGATGTGCAAGTCTACCATGTCTTACACTAGCTACACCGGCGGCTTGCCCAGCTCGTGGAAAACCTTCTCCTCGTGCTCTTGCAATTCTTGCAATTCCTAACCCTGTGTTACGTGACTCTGCACTTACCATCTGTCCTGCTGCTGGATATCTACCTTGTCTTTGAAAAGTATAAGAATTAAGATGATTGTAAACTTTTTGTATTACATCTGGGCGATATGGAGTTTGGAAAACCGCAGGTAAAGTTACAGTACTTTTATTGGTTCCATCCATTTCTAGAATATTTATTATGCTCATTTTGCAATTACCTCAATGACTTTGGGCTCAATAACCTTCTTTGTAGGATTCCTTATTGGTTGTCTCATTTTAACTAGTCTCTTTGGAACTCCAGGTATTGATCCTCTAACTACAATATAATCGGTAGTAACCAGTCCAAAATGTTTGAACCCTCCCTGAGGATTAATAGCTGGTTTTGAAGCTAGTAAGGTAGTTTGGGAAGACCCATCTGATGATGATACCAATAATATTCTTTTATTATATTCAGTTCTTTGATGAAATCCTCTTTGTCCTTGTCTCGGTACCGAATACATAACCACTGCTGGAGAAATCGGACCTAATGTTCCAAGAGCTCTCACACTTTTTCTAGATTTGTGTTGTTTTCGCTTAACACCAAACCTTGTAATGGGACCCTCTATACCTTTACCCCTAGTGATTCCTGATACGTCTATATATTGACCATTTTGAAAAATATCTGAAATTTTAATTTCTTTTCCTAAAATACTTTTTAAATATTCATATCTTGTTTTATTATCTTTTCCTGATACGCCTATTTCAAAAACAAATGGTTTTTTCTGAGATAAATTTGCTTTTTTAGGAAAAACTGACGCGATTGCAACAAAAGAAAAGATGGAATCCAAGGATGATTCAATTATTTCAAAAGATTTTTCATTGTACTTGGTCTTGAATTTCCTGTCTAATCCTTTCGGTAAATCCTTAGAATAAGCATCGATAAAAGCCTTCTCTCCATAAAGATCTTTTTTATAACTTCTTAAGCCAATTATATTAATTGGAGGCGTTGCTATTACCGTTGATGAATTGTCAAGTTGTTTACCAAAATTCGGAGTTTTTTCTTTGTCATCTATTGTCATGACTTGAATTTGACCTGCCTTGAAACCAGCAAAGCCTAAAAGAGAAGTATTATCATTGTGTTCAGGCCAATTTCTTAATCTAGCCTCTTCACTCTTCGCTCTGTTTCGAGGATAAAACGCAAGGCTTCCTCGTCTTGGCGCGCTATACTTTCTATGACCCATGGATACAGCAACAAACCTTCCGATCCCATTAATAAATTTATATCCTCAGAGTTAAGTAAAAAATTCCTATAGCCTTAATTCCTTTTTATTTAAGGAAGAAAGTGATTGAATAAAGTCAAAGTGCCTAGAATTGCTTCTTCCAATCTTATAGTCTGAGTTTTTTGGTTAGGAAAAGTATTCACATACATTGAATTTTTCGTATTATAGTAATTAATGAATATTTCTTTTATTCCTCTGTTAGGCGAACCGAAAACAATCAACAAATTTTCAAACTTAGTAATACTCTCTTTAAACTGGGATTCAACAGTTTGGAATGATCTCCCATACCTTGAAGGAAATATAACAAATGTCTCCTCACCAAGTTTTTTAATATACTCTTCAAGTGAATTTACTTGTACTAAAGTGTATCCGAAATAAAGGTTTTCCAAATCACTTCCCGATGCCCTAATTACTTTTAACTCAGGATAGGAATTCACAAATTTTACAACAACTTTTTCTCCATTAATCCCGTCCCCTAAGAAAGGAATAAGATAATCCAATCCTACATCAATGTATAAATCATAATTTTCCTTTTTAATATCAATGGCGGCTTTTGGACCATTAGTGAATCTGTTTCTATCCTTTTTGTTAATAACAGATTTTCGATCATGAATTACTCCTACTCTTATTTCACCGATCTTGACATCTTTCGGTCTAACTTTGTTCTTGTGTTGTGGTGCTCTAATGGGAGGAAGTAGACCTATATAAGATAAGTCGCTATCCATTGGATAAAGTGACTTTCTCAGATACTGTGGTGTATTTAAGAATTCAAGAATTAATCTAAGGAGAAACCTGTCTGATTTGTCTCTAGTTTCGGTTGGATCCTTGTATATAACAATTTTTTTTACTCCAAAAATAGAAAATGTTCTAGCAAACTTGCCGATTTTTAAAGTTTTTTCTCTCAATCCCTTCTCGTCTGATAATGAAGTATCCGGGATGGCCACGGAAATTCTATCTTGTATCTTCATTCATTTACTAATTGTTTGACCAGACCATTGAGATTACTATTCGCACCAAAAAAAACATTCCTCAAGTTACCTTTTTTATCAACTAAGATTGCAGAAGGTGTACCCTGTAGTTTATATTCATCAAAAGTCAAAGCGGAATATTTTTTATTCTTTAAATATTGTTTTACACGCTCAAATAATACTTTCTTATCTGGCTCACTATATGAATTATAATCGTTAATGTTCGATTCAATAAAATCGATGACATTGTTATCAGTAAAATCTTGAGTATGTTTACGTAGCACATCCATAGCTACAGGAAAAGGAATTTTATAATTAAGTTTATCACCATCGACTAATTGACGATACTGGCTTAAGGCATTGAATGTTTCTCCAATTACTTTACCTGAAGTTAATAATAATTTTAGATTATCTAAGGTATTTTTATCATAATCTTCAAATGCAGTAGCCAATCCCAATACCACAACATCGTCTCTGCTATTATTTTTGTATATTTCTATTGCATTAGGAAGAGCATACATGAAACATCCTGGACAATTGACTTGGAATACTTCAATGAGAACTACTTTACCAATATTTTTATCAATATTTGTTGGTAAACCTTGTACCCATTCCGAAACATGCAGATTTGGAGCCTTTGTGCTCATTTATAATGTCAATTAAAATAAAATAAATATAAACATTCGTAGACGCGACTAGTTACTATGCTTTTTCTTTCGGATTTGTAGGATTTTCTTTGGCTATTTTTGCAAACTTCTCAATCTCGTCTTCAGCTACTTTTCGCATAATTTTGCTATTATTTTCGATCAACGACATTTTTACATGAGATATTCCAGTTTTTTCTTCACTTACCAGATTAATTGATTCTAAAGCGAGCTTTCCTGCATCTTCTAATGATACATCTTGTGTGTAATATTTCTCTAAAAACTCATTTACTTGATCGCTTCCTTGACCTATGGCAATCGCATCGTATCCAATAAATGTGCCACTTGGATCAGTTAAAAATAATTCTCCCCCAGTTGTATCCACTCCTGCAATGATTAATGCAACTCCAAAAGGTCTGACGCCTGCATATTGAGTTAATTGCTGAGACATATCAGCAATGTTTTTTGCAACAATTTCTACATCAACTGGTTCATCATAAATTAATTTATTACTTTGAGCAAAAAATCTAGCATGATCTACCTGTGCTCTTGCATCAGGAATATAACCTGCTGCAGCTACTCCTATATGATCATCAATTTGGAAGATCTTTTGAGTAACGTTAGAAATTTGTAATTTCCTTGTTTTTTCTTCAACTGCCAAAAGAACTCCATCTTTACATTTTATTCCTAAAGCAAGAGTACCTCTCCTTACTGTCTCAATTGCATACTCAACCTGATATAACCTTCCATCAGGAGAAAATACTGTTATAGCTCTATCATAACCTGCTGCTGCTGGTAACAATTCGATATTACTACTTGCCAGTGTTTAATTTAAATTTACCTTATTAACGCACCTTGTTAAAGATTGGTAAC
>DASQLB010000127.1:0-10161 GCA_035630235.1 Nitrososphaeraceae archaeon
TAAATTAAGGAAATCATCATTTGGGTCGTCATGATTACCAAGAGCTCCAATAATATTGAGATTGTTAAGAGCATCCATGTTTTTAGACCACCACTGTGCAGCATTACCATTATAGGAAAAGTCACCAAGTATTAGAACAATCTTTGGATTGTTTGCTGCCATGTTTTCATCAGTGTTAGTATTATCTCTAAAGTCACCAGCTGCTGTAAAGTGGAATGAAGTGTCGGTTTGAGGTGGTATATTTGGAACACATTGTTGTGTTGTTTGGTCAAGGTGTTGATTCGTTGGACATTGAGGTGGTGTTGGTATATTTGGAACACATTGTTGTGTTGTTTGGTCAAGGTGTTGATTCGTTGGACATTGAGGTGGTGTTGGTGGGTTCTGTTCTCCTCCCCCACCATTTTCTGGTGGAAATGGTGCTGTTGCTGATGCCTCATCATTTAGAGTAATTAAACAAGTTTTAACCTCTCCAGGTTTAATATCACCTTGACATTCATTTTGGAAAGAGGCCTTATACCCTTGGATATTACTTAGAGATAATGAATAATTACCCTCTTGCATAGAAACAATTTTGATTTCAGGTGAGGGAAGAGCTTGAAATGAAGCAAGAATAAATGACTTTCCTACTATCTTTCCTACTATGTTTACTGTAAAATCTGAAGGTACTTTTATACCTCCACTATCGTTAATAATAATTGTTGCTAAGATAAGATAACTTTGTTGTGATTGCGTATTTGTTGATGGTATCTGTTGTGTAATTGTAGGATGTGCAGCATCATCCAGTTGCGAAAAACTAATAATTGGTAATGAAGTAGCAAACAATGATAAAAAAAGCAATATGATATATTTCATAGTTATTAAATCTACTTTTAAAAGTAATTCAAATGTATATTTGTGCTGGGTTACATAATCAAATAAGAATTATTCTGGAATAATTAATATTCTACTTTATAATAATAATTTTAAATTTCTTTTCTAAAGTTAATATTTATATAAAATTTATAAGAATATTCGATGTGTTAAATTAATGAAATAAATTTAATTTCACTGGCCCAATTCTATAAATGCGTATTCAAATATTTGTGTTTGATAATATGTTTAAAGATGGAAAGGCAGAGAAAAATAGGACAATGTCACTAAAACTATCTACAACAATATATAATTACATTTTTTTCATAAATTAATATGTTATTATAATATATATTATTGATCTTTATATGACTAGCATTATGTAGTCCATGAGTTCTAATTTGTTTAATTTCATTAATTATTCCATAATAACAAATATAGCTATTATAATTACAGTAATATCAAGTTATTCATACAAGACAAATATAAAAGAAAAGTAGATCTATTGATGAATATTATTAATATTTGTAATGAAACTAAATTTTTTATATCTTTAAATTTTATTTTTTAAAATTGATTTAAGTCTAATAATTCTTATTAAAATTCTTTTTAGATCATATTAATGTCATATCCCACTGAGTCAAATACAAGTTTGTTTCGGAAACTGTTGGTCTCAAGTATTTTTTTTTATTATACAAGATTTTTTGTATATCAAATTTGTATAACTGAAAATAAAAATAAAAATAACTTTTGTTAAAATTGTAACTACAATAAGATAATAATAACAAGTTATCCATTGTTTATAGTAGCAGACATTTTCTTTATAGTATCTACAAATTTCTTTCTATTAGGACTTGAATTGGTAAATACAATTTCAGTAAATCCAATTTCTATATATTTTTGTAGTTTATTGATTCCTTCCTCTTCATTAGATATTACAAATAACTTTTTTTCTAAAGAATGATCATCAATCACCTGACCATTTTCTTCAATCTTTCTTGGGTCATGTACATCAACATCAAAGAAGGCTTTAATCATAGAACCTCTCCAAAATCTTATTGACTCTATTGCTTTTTGTTTATCTTCATCATAAGAAGCAGGAATAAATAATATTTTTTCTAATTGATCATAATCTTTTCCTGATTCAGATGCTCCATTTCTGACTGCAGGGAAAAGCTTATCTTTTATTTTATTTATATCTAGCTCATTGGTTACAAAACCATTTCCTTCCTCACCTGCTAATTTTGCAGATTGTTCTCCTAAACCAGCTATATATATTGGAATTGAAGATGTAGGTTTAGTATATAAATTAGAATCTTTCACTGAATAAAATTCTCCCTTAAAATTAACCCAATCTTCTGTCCATAATTTCTTTATCAATTTTATAGACTCTCTTAAACGTTTGAATTTCTCTTTATTTGATGGCCAAATATTGCCAGAAGGTACTTCATTTAGAGCTTCTCCTCTTCCTACACCTAAGAAAACTCTATTTGGAAACATATAAGCTAAGGTTGCAAATACTTGTGCCACTATTGCAGGATGATATCGTAGTATAGGAGCTGTTACTCCCGTACCAATAACCAATTTTGTTGTCTTTGCTAAAGCAGCACCCATCCATGGCCATGCTGCGCCTCCTGAAGCTCCTGTATTCCACCATGGCATATAATGGTCACTAGTCCAGCAACGTTCTATTTCCTTTTTATCTAAATATATTGCATCTTCTAGCAATTCTGAAGGATTGATCTGTTCGTGTGCTGCTTGAATACTTAGTTTTGTTCCTACCATTGATCTTGACACCAAATATCCGATTATATATTTTATTAAATAATAACATTTCACTTTATCTATCAAAATTTCTAAATTAATTTATAAAGAAAAAATTTGAATTATGTTAACAACGATAATCTTTGTTTATATTAAATTGAAAATCCTTTTTTGTTTAATGTGATTCACATCCCAATGAGATAGATACAAAAGTGTTCTTGATTACTTGTGTCGTATTCTAATTATTAATTATTAATTAGTTTGTGTAATCAAATAATCTGTTACCTAATTAGATTACATTAATGATCCAGTCAATTTATTTAGAATTTACTAGTACAATTTGAATGTTAATATAGTCGATAAGCACGCAATGATGGCTCGCCTTTGTTGTCTGTCGAGTTCCGTTATTTCTATTTTATTTTTAGTGATTCAGACAAAGACAAACTCGATGATAATTGAGTATAAAATTCTGATACAAATGGAAATTAATCTCATCTACCGAGCATAAGGTTCAAATAAATACACTTTCTCGCTCCAGGATCCAAAAAACTTTAGGAACATAACAACTGATTACATCTTTCTAATGTTAGCATCATGAATTTGTTTATTGAATTTTGACCTACCCACTATCTCATATTATCTTAATATTTTATTTAAATCTGAGAAATATTAAAATAAAAAAATTGTAGTTTTCTTTCTATTTACATTAGCAGTTTCATATCAAACATACAAAATATTCTCATCAAACTTTTTTACCAAACGATTCTGTCATTCTCTTTAAAGCACTTGAACCATCAAACCTATCCAATTCAACTTCTATCAATGTATATTCGGGATTTTGTTCTGCTTTCGCAAGAGCTCTATAAAATTCGTCTGTTGTCTTCACTTTAAAACTTTTTCCCCTACCCAAAAGATCTATGATCTTAGTATAATTCCATTGAGAAATGTTATTAAAAGGCCCGTCTAGCATTGTTCGCTCTGTTCTATATCCATCGTTATTTAGCAGTATTACTATGGGGTTCAAATTTTGTTTAGCAATAGTAGAAAGTTCAATACCAGTCATCTGAAATGCACCATCTCCGACTAAAACTATTGGCCTTACATCTGGATTTGCTAGCTGGGCACCTACCGATGCAGGGATAGCAAACCCCATCGACAGATAAAATGCAGGAGATAGAAATTCTGTTCCTTTATGGATGAATAAATCCAAGCCCCCAAATAATGAATCCCCTACATCTGCTATTATCATATTATTTTCATTGATGTAATCATTAATAATCTGAAAAAGTAAATTTACATTGATCTTTCTATTTGAAACCTTATTGATCGAACTTTTCTTTCCTTGTTTATGTGATTCAAATAATTTACTATCTATAAAACGTCTTTTAATTAATTTCGATTCGCAAAGTGCTTTGAGAAATTCGGTTAATTCTACATCTTCGTAACTATGATGTTTTATTAAAAACTTTGAACTAGTTATGTTTATGGTTTTTCCTTGATCGACAGGAGTAGGTGAATTTCCAAAATCAACATCTGTAATAAATGAGCCAATCATAATAACACAATCACTTGATTCCACATATTGTCTTACATTATGAAAACCCATCGAACCTTCGTAAACGCCAAGATATAATGGATGATTTTCACTTATAACCGATTTACTTAATGGTGTGGAAACTACGGGGATTCCTGTTTTTTCAAGTAGTTTTAAAAGCAGTTCTTGTATTCCATGACGTTGAATTTCTACACCAGCAACAATGACAGGTTTTGAGGATGATTTTATCATCTGAGCGGTCTCTTGTAGGGCCTCTTGGAGAGCCTTTTTGTTGGAGAAAACGTTAGAAATTTTGCAGGAATTGGGGGCTATTATTTTTTTATTCACCATGTCTCGTGGTAATTCTATATATCCTGGAATTTTGTATCTAAATACCGAGGATATAACTCTATTTATATCTGAAACAATAGTACTGGTATCGTTTAATACTGCTGTTGCCACTGTAACTTGCTTGAAAATTCTATGCTGGGTATCAAAGTCATTTACTATGTGATGAAGCATTGGAGATTGTTTTCTTTCATTTACACCTGGAGCTCCGCTAATTACAATAACCGGGGATTTTTCAGCAAATGCTTCAGCTACTGTGTTAAGAATTTTTAGACCTCCTACACAATATGTTACACAGACTGCACCTAGTCCCTGAATTCTGGCATATGCATCGGCTGCGAAACCTGCTCCTTGTTCATCACAAGTTGTTACTATCTCTATTTTACTTTTAGCTAAAAGATCATAAAAACCCAGAATATAATCTCCTGGAATTCCAAAAATATGTTTTACATTGTTATCATACAATTGTTTAATCAAATACTCTCCTACCGTAATTTGCCTCTTCATCGAATATCATCAAACTATTATTTTCAAAGAATATAAAATTAATTGAGTCTGATATAGATAGATAGAATATATAGTGTAATAAGTAAATTTGTGTGTCAAATTTAAGACTGATCTTTGTTATTAGTATATTAATGACATAGTTCTGATATCTCTTTGAAAGAAGATCTTACTAAAATATAGAATAAAAAAATTTCAATAATAGAAAATCAATACATTACAAACAAGTTAAAATAATGAATTCAATATTTTTGATAATGAATTGTATCATATAAATATACTTAATTTGAGATATTTGTAGTTCCTTTTTCGGTTTTACAATACTCTTTTATTATTTAAGTAATGCCAATCTCGTTTTATTCTCAAATATCTAACAAGAATATTATAAAACAAGAAATCACAGACCAAAATGACAACATTAAACAAATCTAAAATTTAGTGTCTTAAATTCAACTACAGATGAATATATTAAAAGTTTCATAGCCAGAGTAGTAGTTAGAAGTAATCCAATTCAGTGGTATTATAGTGAATAATGGCGATTTTTCAGTAAAACATTCTTTTGCTAATTATGAAGTTTATCAAATAACTGTAAGAGTAGATACAAATACTACCATACATTCAGCATCATTTAAATTATCACACCTTATCAATCATCATCTTAATTTCTTACGGATTCAGTTAAATCCAAACTAGATAATGATAAAAATAATGAAAATCTCATGACTAGGTTAATTAATGGAGTATGAGTTGCAGTAAGTGGTATAATGCCAATGATAATATTATCAAAGTTAAAAAAAAATAATAATAATAATTGTGTATAGTAATAGGTATCTTTATTATTATTCATTCCTTTAGCTCTTCAGTATTTCTAATAACTATAATAAAGAAGATATCAATAGCTGTTATAGTGTTTATCCCATATTCCTATATACTAGAATCTTTAAAATAGTTGTAAATATTATAATAGTCTCACTTTTTCAGATTTTGAAACAAATATCTTTTACACATATGCATTCACATGCATACATTACTTTTTTTGCAACTATTTCTTATTTTAACGATTATAAAAAGATTTGAAAATATATTGTCAATATATACTTGTCTAAAATGAAATCAAATAAAAAAATTAAATATTAAGAGCCGGTTGCGTTATGTTCTTTCTGCATTGCTTTCTGCATATAAGATGCTTGTTCTGGTATGTATGATTCATGTGTGACGATTGCCACTGAGTGTGGACCTCTTAATGTTATTGGATCTTCTGATACAGATTTTAGAACAACATCAGTTACAGGATCTCCAAATCCAAATTGACCATGATAAACACACATGTCGGGAGGAGATGACAATTGTGGAATATATCCCAGAGCCATTGTATTCATATCAGGGGCTCTTCCTATAAGAACCTCTAAGAGACGATCTTGTGGATTGTTAGAATCACAGGGTAAATTTAATGCAATATGTCCTTTACTTGCATAAGGTGTTGAATCATACATAATAATAAACTCACTAGAATTGAGAGTAATTCCATTTAATAGTATTGTCTGAGTGGCTCTATTCATGTCTGCTGTATGAACATAATCTAAATTACCTGATACTAATTGATACTCGGCTAAATTAGCATCTTGTATTTCAGATAGTGAATTTTTATTTTGGCTAGTTGTCGCTATTGATCCAGTACTAACTACAGCAATATAGATAAGAATGGCTAGAATTGCTACAAGCAGAGTATATTGAGTAACTTCCCTCATGTTAAAAATACTTTCTCATAATTAGTATTAAACAATTTGGTGTATGGAAAGATATAATAAATTTGTAGCAGTATTTATTATTATTATTATTATTATTGTTATCATGATAATATCAATATCCTGTTATTTTTACTTTCTACCATCTTCTTAAACTATAAAATCACAAGGTTCTCATATGACATACTAATTTAAGATTTTTATCATCAATTTTACCATATTAGTAATTGAATAGACCCTTGATTAAAATAAAGAATTTTCGGCGCCGAAAAATTACTGTCATAGTGTTAGTATAAAATATTATCCCAATTTTTATTCTATCATAATCATCTCATACCATCCCAACAATCACAATTGTGAATTCGATTTACATGCTAGTACCAAATAAAATTAGATATTTTTCAAAATAAATGAATATGACTTTTTTGACCAAACTCTTTTAATATTATGGAGATTCGATTAATTAAATGGAACAGAATATTACATATTTTCATTCATATTTAGTTGATATTCCTTTATGAATATTCTTACTTTCTTAAAGAATAACGGAAGTTTTCAGTATTGAAATCTTTTCCATCTAAAGGAAATAGATTTTCAGGTGACTCAATAGAGAGATGTGTTGACTTTATTGATTTGGTAGATCAATTAAAAATATCAGATATTAAAAAGAAATTTTACGTCTATTTTCTTCATTATATATAAAATATATAATAAAAAGATAAAGTGGGAAGCAGATAATCTATTGCCACTAAATTTTCTTTTAAAGACTAATGAACAGACATTTCATATATTCAAATTTATTATACTAACTTCTATTATACTTTCAATAATTGCTTTAGTTTCTACTAATCTATCTTTATGGATAACCTCTCCCAGAGATCATTTCTATTTTGAATTATTTGGAACAATTTTTGCTGGAATACTTGCTTTTTATTATGTTTCTAGGGCACTAACGTTAAATGACAAATTTAGTCTCTTTATTGGTATTGGTTTTCTAGTTAATGCTTTGATTGATTTGTTACATGCTACGGTTTCCCTTCTTAATATGAACGATATATTATTCTTAAAATATTTTATCCCACAGACCTGGTTTGCTGGCAGAATATTTTAGTGCAATGTTAGCTATAGCAATTGTTAGATATACTTCTTTTTTACCTGTTAAATCAAGCACACAACAACATATATCTTCAGAGAATAATAATGGAAATTATAAATTATCATTATTATTCTTGTTTTATATAATAATAGTTACTTTATTTTCTTCAGCGGTAACTATTAGCTCACTCTTTGTTATTTTTCCTTATTCTGTTATTGATTATATCCCTGTCCATAGGCCATACGAACTTGTTCCGTTAGCGTTATTTTTAATTTCGTTATATTATTTTTATAAAAATAAAATTTATAAAAATAAAGATATTTTCTATACAAGTTTAGTTGTTTCTATTATATTTAATATCTTTGGACAAATAATAATGTCATATTCTGCACAATCCTTTGATACAGCACACAATTTTGCTCATGTTTTAAAAGATACAGGATATTTTATCAATATTATTGGACTTGCATTGTCAATTATACAATATAATGTTAGATTAAGAGAGAGCAATGAATTAATAACTATTCAATATGAGAAGGTAAAGGAATCTGAAAAGATAAAGGATAAATTTATTAATATAGCTGCACATGAATTAAGAACTCCCATACAACCTATACTCATGTTGACAGATATCATTTATTATAAGATTAAAGATGAAACACACCGCGAACTATTAGAGATTATTTTGAGAAATGCAAAAAGACTAAAACGACTTTCTGATAACTTGTTGGATATAACAAAAATAGAAACTCGATCATTTAACCTAAATAAAAAATTTTTTAATCTGAATATTCTGATATCTGAAGTGCTAAAGGATTATATAAATAAACAGAAAAACCATCTAAAAGTAGAAATAGTTTATTATTTCAAACATAAAGCAGATATTTTTCTTGAAGCTGATAGAGATAGAATATCACAAGTAATCCGAAATCTTTTAGATAATGCTTTAAAATTTACTATGCACAGCAATCAAACAGTATTTGTTATTGTAGACAAAAAAGAAGGTCAAGGACAAGTTATAGTGAGTGTCAAGGATACTGGAGAAGGTATATCTAACGAAATATTACCTAAGTTATTTACAAAGTTTACAACTAGGGATTCTACTACTGGGACTGGCTTGGGACTATATATATGTAAGAATATTGTAGAAGCACATGAAGGTAGAATATGGGCTGAAAATAACTCAAATGAAAATGGAGCAATCTTTACCTTTACATTACCCAATGCAAAGTAAAATATCTATTCAATTCTTTAATTAATAGTCCTCACTTTTGATTAAAGTATGATGCAAAATTGAAATTATCAATGTTTGTAATTTTGACTTTATTTGTTATAAGCATTAATTAACGTTAGTAACAATATGTGACTTTAACTGATTTTTTAATTATATGAATCACGTATTATTCGTGACTACAACAATGAGTTAGAAAAAACTTTAATGATTAAATGAAACTAAAAAAGTTAAAATTGACCCGATTGTAGTTGTTGTTGTCTCGATAGATCTTTTAATCCTTGTAACAATTCTTCTTTGTCAAGACCATCACTCATATCAATTCTAGTATTTTGTTTGATACTATCCAAAATAACATCAGCAAAACTGTCTAGCTTGTCTATGTCTTTAATACCCGTTATTTCTGACAATTGTTTCAGCAAATCATAACGATTTACATTATCTTGTGTTGTTTTAAATTTTTGTTTATCATTGTCACCAAATTGGTCAGTAATATCCTTGGGTAAAGCAGAAAGAAGACCTGAAGCAGCCTTGGGAGTAGATTTTTGAAGAAACATTTTTGTTGCACCATTCACTGCCATACTTGCTACATTTGGATTTATGCCAAACGATTGTGCAAGCATTCCAATCATATTTTGCATAACTTACAATAGTCATTGTTATAGATAAATTTTCCTAAAATCTTTTAATTATTGAATAAAAAGTTAAGTTTTATAAAAATAAATTAACTTATGTCTACCATAAATTGATGAGAAAGAAAATATATTATTAGATATATGAAAGATTTAGAACTGTATATACAAAACTTTTTAAAAAAACAAGAAACTATTAACCTTTTTAAAATTTCACTAAATAATCAAATTATATATAATTATAAATTAAGTATTGCTTTTTTTAATTTATTACTACTTATAAAGTGGATAAACATGTAGTTAATCACTAAGATGGCAAACACAGAAGAAGAAAATAAAAAACACACAAGTACGATAAAAGATGAACCAGAGAAATTTCTAGACCAACAAAAACAACAGATTTCAAATGCAACAGATAAATTCAATCAGAATATCAATGAATATCAAAAGACAAGTAA
>DASQLB010000128.1:0-2081 GCA_035630235.1 Nitrososphaeraceae archaeon
CATTTGAGATGCTTATTCCTTTGTGTTGTACCACTACTCCATTAAGATATATGAAATTTAGAGAATTAATGAAAGGTATAAGTAGTAAAACATTGGCAAGAAGACTTAAAGAACTTGAAAGAGATGGAATTTTAGAAAGACATGCATATAATGAAATACCTCCAAAAGTAGAATACAAACTCACTAAAAAAGGACAAAATTAGTTGAATCTATTTTTAATTTAATACATTGGATGATAAAATGGTCTTAATAAAAATGTCTACAAATATTGCTACAATGAATAATTTAGAATCTATTATAAGATACTATTCTACATTTATAAATTCCATATCAAAAATAGGTAAAAGTTATGGTGGAAAAGTCCTAAAAAATATTGGTGATAGCATACTATTTTACTTTCCAAAAACATCTGATATCAATAATGCAAATTCTTTTCAAGAGGCTATTGAATGCGATTTTAAAATTTTAGATGAAAGATACAAAATTAATGATGAACTAATTAAGAAACATTTACCCCCCGTTCAACTTCAGAATGAGTTTAGATTATGGTGTATTAGATTTAGCTTTAGTAGGCGACTACAGTCAAACAGATTTATTTGGCTCAACATTGAATTTATGTTCAAAGATAAATTCTTCCTCTCTGTCTATTCAGAATGAGATCATTATTGGAGATAAGTTGTATAAAGTTTTAAAATCTTCTAATATTGTTAACAATTATTATTTCATAAATAATTGCGAATACAAGATAACAGAAACTAATAGATATCCTACATATACTATTAGAAGGACAAATAATCATGTAATGTCAATTACCAAGAATAATAACAAAAAAGAACTTATTAGAAGAATAATAATGGATATAACTCACTAGAATAATTCATTCATCGTTATCATAGTAATAATCTATTTATTTATTTATTTATTTAATCTAGTTTTTCTTTTAGAGATTTAGTTTTATCTTTAGCCGATTCTGTAATTGATTCCAACATACCCTTATCATCATCTTTTACTTCATCGGTTTCGAGTTCGTCATATGAAATGTTTAATCTTAATTCTGCACCATCATAGCTTTCTATGGATGATTTTGGAACTTTGTAAATATGTTGACGCATCGCACCATCTTCGATTATTATATTTTTTTCATCATTTCCAATTATATTTCCGCATGATTTATTGTCTTTAGTTCTGATTCCTTTTCTATCTCTAACTAATTCGGTCCAGTTAAGTGAAGTTGACATACTAAGCCTTATATTTTATCATATATAGCGATTCTACTTATAACTATTAAGATAGATAAGATGAGAGGATTTTTTTCTTATATTACAGATATTTAAAATTTAGAATCTCAAGTGTTTCAAATATCAGAAAATTAGGTGATATACAACACAATCTTGTAGATTAGTTAAAACAGATATTGCTCCATTTAAGAATTATTATATTTTATATTGATTTTGATTTATTTATTTTCATTAGCTTGCTTTTTGATTTGAATTGAATAGGATTAAATAAAATTCTCGATATCTTTATGAGTATAAAAATTGCCCTCTCCAAATTATGATGATATTGTTAATAAAGAAAAAATCAAAAATTTAAAAATTAATATTGACGATGTTAACAAAATCGTTAATAGAAATAATATTATTCACAAAAAAATTCAACTTTGGACAAATGATAAGAGGAATGAGTATGCCATATGTTTACTATTTGATTCAGACCAAAAAGTAGATAATGCACAGTTTATCGCCTCAACGAATCCTAATGAAAAATATCTACATCCAATTGCAGAAACAGATAATATCAAAGACCTACAACATGGATGGGATTATACATTGAGAGAATTGATAGAAGATTATAAAAAAAATTGTTATCAAAAAATTAGCGGAGAAGATGGTGTTCAATCCATCAAACTAATTCCTTTTTATAAATGTACATACTGTGATAAAGAACTATCTAGTCAAGAGGAAAAAAAGAAACATGAATTTGTATGGCATATCTAGAAAATAAAGTTTTAATATTAAAGAAAATGTTTCTAAAAATAGATGCAAAACGTCCTTCAATCAGATAGCCTATTATTATCTGTT
>DASQLB010000129.1:0-3764 GCA_035630235.1 Nitrososphaeraceae archaeon
TAATGTAAGAGGTGCAATTAATGTTATGATAAAATAGGGTAGATTCATAAGATTCTACTAATAATCATCTTTTTTTAAATATTGTCTTTTGAAAATAATAAAAGCTAAATATAATGTAATAGAACCCTACTACATGGAAGCACTACTCCTGACGGTCCTATAGCTTTCTCTGGTTCATCTATTTCTATCCAATTTTCTCTATTAAGGCTTCCAAGGACTTTGAATATGTACATGTTTTTGAAGATATCTAGCTATGCTTATATAATTCTGCTATTACAATTTCTATATTGATAGGTTTATTGATAATAATACCAATAATTTTTCTTCTTTCTATTTATTCTATATCTATCATATTATTTGGTAACAATTTAATAATTCTTGCTCAGCAAGACTTGGAGACAAAAAAATATCGAAATATGATAATAGATTTAGGTGACGGTGTAAAGACTAATGCACAACTAACTATCCCTGCAGTTGGAAATGGACTATTTCCAGGTGTCCTTTTGATAACTGGTTCTGGTGCACAGGATATGAATTCATCTGCAATTTTTATTAGTATTGATAATGCAACAGGGACAAAGATATACCCACCAACTCCATTCTTTCAAATAGCAGACTATCTATCAGACCGTGGATTTGTTACACTTAGATATGATAAAAGAGGAGTAGGCGAAAATCATACAATTGTTGACAGCAACGTATGGGGCAACATGACAATTAATGATTTAGTACAGGATGCAAATAAAGCACTATCGGTTTTAATGAAACAACCAGAGGTTGATCCTAATAGAATAACAGTCTTGGGTCATAGTGAAGGTACTGTAGTAACACCTAGAGTTGCAATTGACAATCCTGTTAAGGTAAAGAATATTGTACTCTTGGGTACGGTAGCCCAAAATATTAGTGAAATATTAGATTATCAAATAGTGCGCATACCTATGATATATGCTAAACAAATATTGGACAAAAATCATAGTGGATTACTTTCAATTCAGGAAGCATCAAAAGACTTAACTTTCCAGGGTATGGTTAGTGGTAATCTAAGCCTAATTCTTACACAACAGAATCTGCAAAATGGTACTATCTCTCTAAAACCAGAATATAACCCCAATAATGATACTTACGTAAACATTGAAACAGAACTTAAACCAGCTTTAATGGAACGAGCAAAATCATTTCCCTTTCCACCATCAACATTATCACCATCTTTATCAGAAATATCAAATAAATGTATCAGCTTAGCAGGTTGCCAAATGTGGTGGAATTCATTTATTGCTTTCGCACCAAATTTAAATACTATTAGCAAAGTTCCTTCAAATACTAGTATTCTTATACTCAATGGAGAAAATGATACACAGACTCCAGTTGAACAGGCTATGTTGTTGCAGCAAAAACTAACAGTCGTAAATCATCCTGATCACATTCTGATTACATATCCTAATCTTGGACATTTCTTTTATCCAGCATCTCAATGGGGAACTGAATTCGGTCCAATACAGCAGTATGTCTTGGCAGATCTTTACTCATGGCTTGAATCTCATAATGGGTTTACACCTCTGACTACTTTTAGCTCATCCTCCTATACATCAAACACTACTAAAATAAATAAATAAAGCTAAATTCTAAAATTTTATTTTTCTGAATTTTTTAAAAAAAGTTTCACTTATAAAAGCTAAATACAATATATTACTATCGCTACATTGGACTCCCTTTTTAGCACCGCTATAAGCATTATTCCCTCCTTGAGGTATTTCTATAGAATTCAATAGTGTGAATATCTCTAAAAACAAGTTCTAATAATAAGAACTAATCAAATGTAGTGATAGAACCATACTAACTTTTATTTGTAAATAATATTAAGAATGTAATACTATAGTTATCTTAACTTTTCTTGTGGTATTAATACAAAAATTAGTAAATTATATTTCTAATAATATGGGAAATAGGAGTAGGACCGAAATAGTGGGGAGTATATTGGATGCTGCAAATGGAGGAGTATCCAAGACGAAAATTATGAACATAGCTTTTCTAAGTTACGGGCAATTAAAAGAATATCTTTCAATTTTGATAGAAAACAATCTATTAGAATATCTTGATGGAACTAACATTCAAGACTACAGAAAAAGGATTAAACCTTCTTAAAATAAATAATGAAATAGCAGAATTATTCACTACTACGAGTCCAAAATGGTAATTTAATTTCATCTTTTTATATTGTTGTTTGAATTCTCCAGTTTGTAAACTACAACGCTAATGGAATTCTTCTAGATATCCTACCCAATGAACATTCTATAAAATTAATTTTTCAAATTAAATTCTAAATTTTTTACCGTATTTGTTTACTGAATTATCATTTCGAAAATGTTAAATATTCTATATAGTTGTTACAAATAAAATGTATAGAAAAGGTTACAATAAATATCTTTATATCTTAATTACAATTTCGTTTGCTGCTAATATTTTATATATTTCCACTCTTTCTTATGAATCAGTATTTGCACAGAAAAATGATGATGATGACGATAATAAAAAAGATGATAAAGACAAGCTCATAGTCAAAGTCAGTATTGATTTGGAAAATGTAGATATTGAAAATACTAAATTCATCCGTGTTATTGGTTTTATAAATGGTGAAGAGGCCAAGCAAGATATCCCTATTTCTTCTATAGACAAGTCTGATGATAATTTAGATGTTGAATTAAAAGTAAATGAAGAAAATGAGATAGTTGAAGCTGATACTCCCGATGAGTTCTTTGTATGTGTATATCAAGTAGGAAAGGGGGATGTATCAAAGGAATCAACGACTACTACTACTCCTATAACAAAATTTGACTGTAACGAAAGTGATATCCTTGGTAATCCCACTAAAATTAGTTTATTTAAATCGGATTCCCAAGTCTATTCTAAAAGCCAAGAATTTTATCAAGCAAATTTAAATACCGTGAATAATTATACAACAAATAGCGATACAGTTAAAATAAAAATACTTGCTCCTCTAGCCGATAAAAAAGATACAGAAAAGTTAGTAATTGCTGCTATGATAAAAGGTCAAATACAGTCTGAAGTTATAGAAGATGTTCAGACAGAACTTGATAAAAGTGACAGTAATACAATATCAAGAACATTTACATTTGATAGAAATACAGATATCGGCAAAATTCAAATTGGAGATAGATACCATGCCTGTGTGGCAAGTAATGATTTGAGTCCACCAGAAGGCCAAGAATGTGAAAAGAGATTAGTCAAAAATTTTGATAATGTAAACTCTTTGCCAGCTCGATAGATAGATAATGAGTAACAAATCACAAAGACTAAACACTTCTTTTATAAGACTAAATTAATTTCGTAACAGAAATGTTACTCCTCCCGACGGGCCCGTAGCTTTCTAGGGCCCACTAGTTTAGCGTGGAACATGAAAATAGATCTTTGAGTAAGACGAGTTTATTAGACTTACGCCCTTCTTTGAGAGTCTTAATACACAATTAAAATTGTTAAACATTTTATTAAAAAGAAATTTATTTTTAGAAATAATTATTGGCAAGTGGTAAAAGTTATGACGTTTTTGTTTCATATTGTGAACTGACAGGAAAAGCAGTTGCTGAATATCTCGCCAAAATATTTTCATAATTAATTTGCTTTTTTTTGTAAAACTCAATTTTGCATTATTAAGATGATTGAAATAAAAAAATTAAAAAATTAAATTCTTTATTTCATTGGCCAGTATTCATTGTAGGTGGCTCAAACCCTACTTTTCGTCCTCTTAA
>DASQLB010000130.1:0-13689 GCA_035630235.1 Nitrososphaeraceae archaeon
GATGTAATATAATGATATGAGTTTTCCTAATGACATAGATCCATATAATTTCTTTCGACATTTTTTTGGAGGTAGTGGTGTAGGACGTAGAAGACGCGAGGGAAGAGGTTTTGGTGGATGGAACTTTGACGATATGTTTAGAGAATTTGATGATATGAGAAGAGAAACAGAAAGAATATTTTCAGAACAGTTTAAAAATATCGAAAATAAAGTACCTAAGGATCTAATTAAAGAATACGATACACCAGAAGGAGGAAAAGTTAGAGAGGTAGGTCCGATAGTATATGGATACTCCATGACAATAGGTCCAGATGGCAAACCGAAAATACAAGAATTTGGTAATTTAAAATCTTTCCCTGGTAGAGGGTCCTTTGAACAACCTTCACTTTCTGCTGAAAGGGAACCACTAATAGATATCTCAAATACCGAAAAGGAAGTAAAAATTGTAGCAGAGATGCCTGGCATAACTAAAAACAAAATAAAAATAGAAGTATATGATAAATATGTAGAAATAAAAAGTGAAGATCCTAATAGAAAATATCATAAAAAAATAGAAGTAGTAGAAGATATTGATATAGAAAGTGCCAAGTCGAATTACAATAATGGAGTTCTTGAAATAACATTTCAAAAGAGAGAAAAGCAAAAACCAAAAGGTAGACAAATAAATATAGAATAGCCAACTGAATTACACTTTACTCAGCTTATTTCTATGCTGTTTTAAATTATTGTTTACTTGAATAAATAAGAGTGTATAATCATATCACTACAGTCTTTTATTTAATACAATAGTGGTAGTGACCATAGAAGAATTTGGTACTAATACCGTTTTATTGTCGCTAGTTTTGAGCTTGGTTGAAATTAAGCCAATATCATATATTATTCCTGTGTTACTATATGCAGTAATTTCATCTCCTAATTTAAATGGCCTAAGTAAAGCCAAGTATAATCCTGCGATGATATTTCCGATTATATTTTGAGAAGCAAAACCTACTACTAATCCTGAGATAGTTCCTATTGAGGCCGCTACTACTGGATCCTTACTTAAATAGGAAATTATAATTGCTATTACGACAATCGCACCTATAATCCTGATCAGAATTTTGATAGATTTTGAAGTATCTTTTAAATAATCATACGTGAGATCATGAAATGTATTACTAATTATTTCTATTACAAAATAGCCAACTATAGAAACTTGAACACTTTGTAATAGCATAAGATACTCTTTAGATATTATAGGTTTTAGGAAATACGGTATTGTAACAAATGCTATCGTAAATATAATACCTGAAATAACAATTTGTTTAACAAATTTGGCCTTTGTTTGTTTTGATTTATTAATATCTTTTTCCTCGCAACTGATATCTTTATCATTATTACTATTATTGATTACATTTTCATCAATACTATCTTTTCTTTCGTTAGAATAATCCATAAAACCATAAATCAACATAGTGAAATAAGTGTATTGATAATACACGTTATTATTATTCTAATTAACAAATGAAAGTGTGAATGATTTTTATGTTGGAAGATATAGGGTTTATTTTTAAAGTCCAAGATCTTTCTGACCTAATAGTAATGGTCGTATATTTAATAAATATAGATCTTAGAGCGATATCATCACGGAAAATGTCTTAATTAAGTGATCTCATCTAATAAATTAATGATATTCATAATATGGATATCTTTTTTAATTTTGTTTTATTTTAAAACCTTCATTTTCCTTCATTAGAGCTCCATATCGACTCACAGATCGATGAAAACCACAGATTCGTTATATTCTGCATTTTCGAAAATTATTTTACTTTACTCTTTTAATTTATCAGAATCCATAACTATAAACTCAAATGTATATAATAGAGTAGTGATATTGTTATGAGCTTGAACTTTTACATTCAAGTAATTTAATAAGAGTTTCTTATTTAAATAAAGTATTATAAGTCATATTGTACTAAGTTATTTGGAATGAAATATCAAAATATATTTGTCTATGCAATAATTGCAATAGGACTATTGGCTATTCCAGCATTGTTGGAAAGCGGCTCAGCTCAAACCAATTCAACCAATCAAACTTCAACTCAAAACAAGACTATGAGTAACGATACTCAAGCATTAATGTCTATCGACCTCCCCGGATTAAAGGATAACTTAGAGACTGCAAAACAATCATTAGCTAATGGAGATACTGAAGAAGCACTCACACAAATTACAGATATTGAAAATCAAGTGCTATTATTAAAACCTCAACCTTCATTCACTAGTGATATACAAAAAATTAAAGACTCGGTGTCTAAAAAAGATCTTAACAAGGCTTTAGATGATCTTACGAAGGTTCAGACCGACGTATTAAAAGCAGATACTGAAATGTTAAAAGCTCAGATAGCAAATCCTATGCTTGCAGAACAAAATACTGCACAGAACGAAGATGATGGAGATGGTGGCGGAGAAGATGATGGAGATGGTGGCGGAGAAGACAACACCTAAATTTTTTTTAAATCTAATTTTGAATTAGTTAATTTATTTTAATACAATTACTATTAAAATTTTTTAGCAATAGTTGTTGAACTGGTATTATCCAAAGCAAATGCTCTCTCAATGACCTTTTCTCAAAATTATCCATGTAACAATATTATTATTATCAATTTTAAACCCGTTTTCTTCAAATTTAACATATCAGAATTGAAGTTTTTTACTAAAGCAATGAGCAATTCATCCGATTTACTATATATCATCGGACCAAATGCTTTTCTTGGTCTCGGTCTATGTCCCAAAGGTCTTTGATTTATAATAATTACTCGATACTAAATTGTATAAAGGTCTTGTATTTTTCGGAATATATTCAAGTCGAGTTGAAATGGATTATTCTAATTATTGATCAAATTATAATAATATTTGATTATCTATTTTATTATATAGTAAACCAAAATGGTAGTTCAAATGCAATATCACATGAATATTTTGAACTAAAGAGTAATTTTAAAGTATTAAATTTGGTTAAATTATTAGATGAGTTATTAATATTTCATTAAAGCTATAAAGCAAATTAGTATAGATGTTTCGATCGAGAAAAATATGGACTATTGATTATATTATCTTTAAATAATTTGATACTAATTAGAAGTTACATATCTGAATAATTTAAACCAAGTGGAAAATTGTTACTAGCGTTTTTTAATCTGCATTTTAACCAAAAAAAGTGGTGGACTAGCATCTGAGGTTTCTGTCACTATAAATTCGTGGAATTTCTTCGTTTTATTGTTGGTGCTACACTATTCTCTTCAATTATTTGATTATACAAACTGATATGATTGCGTGCAATATTATACCATTTTAGCTTTTCTTTAAATAAAATTACATTCTTAGCATAATATTCATAGTTATTGTTTAGAGTCACAAGAGCCTTGGAAAATTCTTCAGGATTTCTTTTGACTGTTATACCTAATCCCTTTGAAGAAAACTCTCTAAAGAATTCTAGATCTGCAGCTATGAATGGCAATCCATGTGCCAATCCGTCAAACATAACACCGGATCCTGAACTCACTTTATATGGTAAAATAACTGCATCAGCTGCATAAAATAAAAGCGAAAGATCACTGTCGTTTAAAAATCCCTTATGTAAATCAATTATTTCATTTTGGTGAATAGTAGATATCTTTGGAATATAATTTTCGGTATTATAATGATTCTTTGAAGAATTCATTACGACAGTCCAATCGATAGGGATATCCATTTTGTCTAGTATGTCCCATCCTTTAGTATTGGTTCTAAATCCTAAGGCCAGAATTATTCTATTTGTGTGAGAGAGAGAAAACTTGGTTCTGGCTTTTGCTTTAATAGTAGGATCAAATGTTATTATTGGTTCAGAGCCATGATAAATTATATCACCTCCTCCTACTTTGTCTTTCATATATTGTGAAAAAACTATTCCTCTTTTACTCTTTTTTATTTTATCAGTATTTAAATTGTTAAAAGATTTATAGTTTAAAAGATGTGTCCAATATTTCAAAAGTTTCTGTATATAGGCTTTTACTTTCCACTTTTCATTTATATTTTTAGTAGCTACAATATTCATCCATTGTTTAAAATCAAATGCGGTATGAAAGGTTGTCACTATTGGTATTTTACATAAATCGTAAAATAAATCGATATTAGTGTTTGTCTTTTTTGGATTTATTTTATCTAATTTGAGTCCATATAAACCATGTTCAAATTGAATGTGTACAATATCTGGTTTTGCTTCATTAACTAATTTCAATAATACAGAGTAATTCTTTGTATTATTTGGAGAAATTCCAAAAAAATCACCTTCTCCATTTTCGTTTGAAAGAACTTGGACTTGTAGACCAAGCTTCTTTAATTCACGTGTGAGATTAGCAGTATAACGTCCAACTCCTCCATACATAGGAGGATACTCAGTTGAAACCATCAATATTTTCAACGATGTTGTCTGCTTTGATGACTCAGGTTTTAATGGATTCAACATATATTTACCTCATTATTTATATAATAAAAGAGATTATATTTCATTTTTTTCATCTGTACTTATATAATATACAACCTACTACTTTAAGATTAGTTAACATCTAACGTGAACAGTATTTTGTAATCATTTCTCTGATGAACAGTAGATGATAATATCTCTAGTTATTTGATAATATTTTCTAGTTAAATTGAAAAATTGATTGCAAGGTCTTATTTCTTATGAAATTTTTATTCTTAAATAGTTGCCACAGTTAACCTCCATTTAATTTATCTTTGTTTTACAGAATGATTCTATTATAATATAAAAACAAAATGGAAAAGTTTAGTTATATATAATTATGAAATCGTTACTAGAAAGATAGTTAAATTTTATTATCATTCTACTTTTTCTCGAAAATCAGAATAACAATCTTTTTTTACCGTCATAGTTAAACTCTTATGGATTATAATGAGTGATCAACCACATAATAATGATCCAAATGACCCCTGTTTTTATTGTTCACATATATACTCTGTTCATTTCATAAACGATACAAACCCTTTTGAACGCAATGAGATTAGTGACACACATGCAGGATGTAATTATATTACTTCTGCTGGAGAATCTTGTATTTGCCCTGGATTTAGGAGCTCGAATAAAAGTTAGTCAATAATCCTATTTGAGATAAAAAGTTTGAAGGAATATATCTTGTTGTATGTCTAACAGTTTTGTTATAATCGAGCATATTTTTAGAAAGGGGGGGTATTGATTTAAGGACAGAGAATTAGCTGTAGTATTCTTATTCTAATATAGGATTATTAAATTCATTAGTTGACCATCCGCTTTTATTGTTGTCTGCTCCTTGTATTTGTACCAAATGCCTCGGTCTACTAAATAAATTTATTGCACTGCAACCATTTTAGGAACAATAAGAAGTTATGTTGCTTTGTGGAATTGAATTCGACGATTTGGTTATACCGTATCTATGACAAAGAGAAAAATTTCCTTTTAATAATTGATTAAACTGCTATTCTGATTGAGTCAGAATTCCTGGTTATGGATTTGTATAGAACCATTACAGCGATCTGTGCTTGGAATCTATATCTCAGAAGAGAGAACCTGTTTGTTGCTGAGAATTTTATTAGAACATTAGTTGAGAAATATGGAAAACATACTGTAGAGACTGATGGAGGTCATGATACCAGAATCATGTAATATCTCAGGATTGAAACACTATATACATTCTCCTTTAGAGAAGAGTTTGATGGAAAGAGTCAATCAATATATACAATTTTTTATTTCTATGTACCGTTGTTACATCACCAAGTAGTAATGATTTTAATTTTGAGTTTAATGGAGGTGAAATTACCTTAACTTAAGAGCCATTAAAGTAATCTTATCTCTATATTTAGTAAAGTTAAACTCCCATTATATGACTAATTTTAAACAATTGTATTTAAAAATATATAATTTGTTCTTGCTTCATTAATAATATTAAAAATCACCAAAACCTCCACCATCAAACCCCTCAAAGCCTGCATCGCCTCCACTGCTGGTATCCATTTCACTTGCTCCAATATCGCTATTATCGGTTGTCGCACCACTATCTTCTCCTCCTGCTGCTGTCTGATCGACTTGACCTTCAGTTGCTGCACTCTCTGCAGGATTCATTGCCATTCCCATAAACGACATCATAGAGGCAAAAAACACCATGTTCATAATTCCTGAAAATAACATCATTGGAATCCACATTCTGTTAGAATCCATAAAACCCTGGACTTGAGACTTATCTCCAGTTTCATATAGCTGTTGAAGACGGTCCGATTTTTCAGATAATTCTTGTTTTTTTGTATTAAGAACTTTGACTCCTATATCGGCTATATCAAGTTCTATTTTCTTATTACCAAAGAAGCCTTTCTTTTCATTTTTGATTAATATTTTTTGGGCAAGCAAATCATTTACTATCAGCTCAACTTCATCCTTAGATAATTTTGTAACTTTAGAAATACTATCTATTTTTTTCATACCCCTTGCTACTGCATCTAATACCATAAAGTGATTTGGGCTTTCATTGAACTTTCGATTGAAATCCATATACTAATATTTTGGTAAAAAGACTATTTAAATTGAATGTTAATTTTATAATATAATAATTGTTAATATAAACAAAATAAAAATATATTCCTAATTTTTTGTTCCCCTCATCTATTTCTTTAATTGGACAATATTTAGCAGTGATATATTGAATTGCTAATTATTATTTCAATAATTCGAAATTACTTTTTTATCATTTGTAGTCAAGATTTGGATAGGATTTCCTCTAAACAAATTCTCGATTTAGAGATAAAAATAAAATTTTTTCTTTTTTATCTCTTATTTTATTACTTCTTTAGGATTGTAATTTCATTTGCAATTGATTCGATTTTTTTATTATTGTTTTTGAATGAATGAGGTATTATTGTTAAGCTTGCGAAGTTAGAGAACTTTGAACATATTACCATTTCAATATCCATTAACAAGAGATCTACATCTCCAAACCTTTTTCTTCCATCCAATTCAACGTGAACTTCTGCATGAAATGACAGACCTATGGGACGGATCAAAATTGATTTTACATTTATAACTTCATCGCTAAATCTTTCCATGATTAATTTTTTTAGTTTATCTGACATATGTGAGTCTTCACACGAATCTACCAATACAGAAGAAGATTTTTTTAATGACAAATATGATACAGAGATCATATAAACAGCAATTATCATTCCACCAATCGCATCCATTTGTAGAATTCCTAATTGTGTAGAGATCATTACACTAAAAAAACCAATAATGGATGCTGATGCATCCCTTATAGAATTTTTAGCATCTTTCTTAAATGAAAAGATGTTATACTTATTGGCCAATTTTCGCATCTGAAAAGATCTTTGTAAAGATATAAAGCCTGCAATGGCCAAAATTACCATGGTAATAATTGGTTGTTTAATTTCGTGAGGATTTAATAATGCCTGATATGAATTATAAAATATTACTGCTCCAATTATTATCATACCAATAGCAGCCAACAAAGAGGCAAAACTTACTACTTTCTGGTATCCGTATGGAAATTTATTATTTGGTGGCCTATGAGCAACTCGCAAGCCAACTAGTACTATAAAGGATACCATCGTATAATAAAATGAATTTACACCATCAGCTATTAGGACTATACTACCACTCCAGTACCCAACTATTAGCTCTGAAATTCCTATAAATAACAATGCAATTATCGAAACTTTGGCTATTATCTGAACTGAATTTAAATTATTTATAATTTTTTTCTGGCGGGCTTTTTTAGTAATTGTTAAATTATTACTTTTTATTGATTGTTCATTGTTTAATTTTTTTTTTGATGCTACTAGACTACCCTCAGTTATCATACTTTTGATATCTGTAGCGTAATAACTATCCAACTATTTTGTTAATATTCTATGAATTTAATAATATTTAAAGGCTTAGGTTTTCATTTGTTCTACAATTGAAAAGAGGTTCAAATATTAGAAAAAATTTTCAAAATATAGAATTTATTATTGTTTTGTGTAGATATTCAATTGGTTATAAAGATATAGTAGTTATGGAAAGGGAAGAAATACATTTAAAAAACAACGATGAAATATAGAGTCAAAGGCGCACAATAACGATACTTTTTTCCAATTGTTCTTAAGTATTCTGTGATATAGTTTTTATAGAAATCAAGACATCAAAATACGCATTACCAATAGCATTCAATCAAATAAAACGGTAAAATAAAGTTATAATAGTTGTTTCAATATACATATATGAAATTAATAAATAATATTTAATTAGGTATTGGAAAATGTTCCAGCATGTACCCACAAAATATTATTAATCGAAAGAATAATTCATCATAATTGAAAGTCAAAAGATTTTAATTATTTATCGTAATAAGTAAGATTTTATGTTGATTAAAACTTTTGATGATGTTAATTAACTACATCATATTTACTAGTTAGTTAGACCAATTCTTTAATCGTAACTAGTTGAATTATTTTACATTTAGGATTGGTTTTTATTTCTATCCACTTGGTTATAGGTAGGATTATGTGAACTAACGAACAAGTTTCCATAATAATTAATTCATTTGTAAATAGTTCAATGAGATTTTCGAGAATAGGATTATGACCAACCAATAAGACCATATAAATATTATTGGATACTTCACTAATTACATTTATGTAATCTATCACACTTGTCTCATAGAGCAATTCTGATACATAAATAGTATCATTATAACCTGTATAATCTGCTAATAAGGTAGAAGTATCTTTAGCTCTCTTGGCACTTGAACTAATAATCAAGTCAGGAAGTAATTTTGTATTTTTTAAGAATTTACCTATTTGATATACATTATATTTACCAGTTGCGCTAAGAGGGCGTAAGCTATCAGAAAGAGTAGGATCATCCGCACTTGTTTTAGCGTGACGAATAAGTAATAAAGTCTTCATGGGACTCCTTACCTGTCATTAAATAAATTTGTACCTAAAAATTATATCCTTTATTATTACTATAAATAACCTATCTCTAAGCTGATCGTAAAATCTAATTTACTTTGGCTGCATTTCTTTTCGCAAAATTAGGGCTTAACTTGGAAAAAATATTAAAATTATACTGTTGTTGAGGCTCGGTTAAGTTTACGACGAAGGGAGGGGTATATTCAATTTTTCTATCCATGTCCTCCGAATTTTAGCAAATTTTCTCTTATTCATCAATTTTTCTTAAATTAACAGATCTGCAAAAACGCGATCTTTATTATTTCATATCTTATTAATAATGGTACACTCTTTGGAAAATGAAAATATAGTTAGGATACCAATAAATAATGATTCGAGAGAAAAAATAGAAGGAATTTTAACTATTCCTAAATCTTCAAAAAGTTTAGTAATCTTTGCTCATGGAAGTGGTAGTGGAAGATTTAGTCCTAGGAACCACTATGTATCTCGAGTTTTAAATAATGATGGTGTTTCAACCTTATTAGTAGATCTTTTAACTGAAATAGAAGAAAGAAAAGATTTTGTGACAAAAGAATATAGATTTAATATACCACTTTTAGGGGATAGATTAATTGCTGTCACCGACTGGTTCCTAAACCAAAATAATCAATTAAATAACCTCAATAATACATTAGGTTATTTTGGAGCTAGTACAGGATCAGCAGCAGCTTTAATCGCTGCTGACAAAAGATATAACAACATAAGTGCTATAGTTTCGAGAGGCGGGAGAGTAGACCTCGCTTTAAAATATACTTCGCTAAGACAAATCAAATGCCCAACTTTATTTCTGGTTGGGGAAAATGATCATCCTGTCATTGAATGGAATCGACAAATCATAGATAAGCAATTGATAAATGTAGACAAGAAAAAATTAATTATTATCCCTCAATCTAGTCATTTGTTTGAAGAACCAGGAAAATTAGAAGAGGTAGCAAAATATGCTAGTGGTTGGTTTAGGTGCTATTTTCAAATAAAGGAAAAAACTGATACTAATAAATCTATAAATGATGATTGATTTGTATATAACCTTTATACGTAATATTATTCATTTACTATACAATTTAGAATTAAAAGGCTTTTGTATTAGATACAAGAATAGTAATCTTAAAAAAAGCATTTTTCTATAGGTTGTCCAAAGATTTTGATAGATACTCAATCCTTCATTAGATTTATTAACGATATAATTAGATGTACAAATTGTTTATGTAATTACGACTTCTTTAATTTGATAATTACATAATCAATTATTTTTTCTTTGGACAATTTACCCATCTTTAATATAGACTTAAATAATATATGTTCAAGAAGTGACCCATATTCTGAAGTAATGGCTTTCAAGTGAATATTCCGATTTTTAATATAGTACTCTGATAGAGGTTCGTATACTAACGGACCGATACTTATAATCTCAATAATTTCAAACTTTTCGCTTTTTAATATATTTAGTATATCATTCAGGACGTAATGTTCTGAGGCCCAAGTAAAAGAAAGAATCCCTAGTTTAACTAAATTTTTGAGAAGGTTCAATGGATTAGTGATAACTGGTATTGCAATAACAAAAACTCCATCTCTTTTTAATATATAATTGACTTCTTGAACGAATTCAGTTAACGGTTTAAAGTGTTGAGCAGATTCTAAAGCTATTAGTCTATCTATCGATTGTTTATTAAATGGTAACTTAATAGCAGTACTGTTTAATAGACAAATATCATTTAAATTTTTACTTGAATTTTTTTGAATAGGATATTGTTTCTTTAGTTTATTTGCGAAATTAAGATGATGATGATTAATATTGATACAATAAATTTCTAATAGCGGATATTCATTTTTCCAAAATATCGCTGGTGAAGATAAACCGCTTCCAACATCTACAAGTGCTTTACCTGAATCAAGATCTGCTAATTTACCTGTTATTTTACATAAATTCTCTTGTGCTTTTGAAGGGTTATCAATGCCGTCTGACCAATATCCAAAATTAAGCATATGACTTCCTGTTGTAATAGACATTAGCGGTGATAGAAAACTATACAAATTAATGACATCTCGTTGATTACGTCTAACTCCCCATAATAAAGCATTAAATGGATTAATTAATATCACAATAATAACTAAAATTCAAACAACTAAAACTAATATTTGTTTTTGTAAACAACGGTATCATTTATCTAAAATATTCATTTATTTACTACTCAATATTCTTACTGTATGTTTAGCTTATTGATTTTCTTTCAGCGTAGATGATGTATTGATTTTTTGAAACTTTCAAGATTATTATAAGAATATTGCATATGCGATAGCATAAATTCGAAGTGTATGATATAACAAAAGATAATAACAATATTTAACATGTAGATATTATTGTAATTGAAAGTAACAAAAAAAAATTATTACTTTCTAGTAAAAATAAATGAAAATAATTTGGGTATCCAGAGGCATGTGAGTTAGTCGGATAAAAATTTTACTAAATTTATCATTTGAGAAGGAAGTGATAGTTAGAATCAACTATCAGTATAATGGAATGCACAGAGGTTGTTATGATTACTATCCTCGTAAACAATAAAAATAATTATAATCTATAAAATTTTATCTATATAAAATATAACCAAAAAATAAACTTCATTCAATACAGGAGAAGTATTGATCTTGTTAACATAATCAGGTTTCAATATTCCATCAAATGTTTCTTTTAAAAAATATAAGATAAGAATTTTTGTACTAGTATTGTTTAATTTATCTGGTTTATGGAACTGCTTTGATAACAGTACTGTTTATGGGTACTAAAGCCTTTTCTTTTAAAACTTTATTGAGTATATTTAGATCAAATATATTAGATAAATCAGGTTGTGTATCTCCTAGAAACCCTAATTTAAAAGCATCATCTGCTGATTTATAAAGTGACTGTTGAATAGGATCATAAGTAAATTCCAACCTTGTCAGTGATTGTTGTAATACATCTTCTGCTATTGTCTGTCCAGTAAGTTTTTTCAGTTCTGTATTAAACGTTTTAATTGCTTCTTCTTTATTGTCATTTATCCATTGTGTTTCCTCGATATTGGCTTTAAGTAAATTTTCAATAACATCTGGATTTTGTTTTAAATAGTCTGTTCGAACAAGGATCAAGCCAGTGACAAATTTCCCATCAGGCCATAAATCACGTTCATCCAAAAATAATTTACCATTCGCATCCTTAATCAATCGTTCTCCCCACGGTTCAGGAACCCAAGCTCCATCAATGTCTTTTTTCAAAAATAATGTTAATATGTCTGAATTTTTTGCTGGTAATATATGCACATTCCCTTGATTTTCTACTGTATTATATCCGTGTTCTAATAAGTAATTTCTCAAGGCTACATCTTGCGTATTACCCAATTGAGGTGATCCAAATTTTTTATTTGCAAAATCTGAAGTAGAACTAATTCCTGAATCACTTCTTATTACAAAGACTGCTCCACCACTAGTAGCACCTGATATTATTCTTACATCCTTTCCTTCTGATATTACATAACCATTAATTGCAGGGTTTGGGCCTACATAGGTAGCATCAACTTGTTTTGCAAAAAGTGCCTCTATAGCGGAAGGGCCTGCATTGAATATAAAAGGCTTAATTTCTACATTAGCACCCAAAACTTTTTGAAAATCTCCATTTCCGATACCTATAACAGCCTGGGCATGATTTATGTTAGGAAAATATCCTATTTTTAATACCTTCTTCTCTTCTGTTTGAGAATATGACTGTTGTGCTGCAGTAAAAATAATCGTAATTCCTAAAATAGTTGCTATGATTATACTTGTAGCTAAATTATATTTTTTATTCACAGAATCATTTGAGTAAGTCGATATAATAATGCTCTTAAATATGAATAATTTAACGAATATATGTATTTTTTTCCAACTATTAACAAATAAAATCATATTAAATTATTTATAATGAATTAGAAGTCGATCATTAATAAAGAAATGATACTGAAATTATATCGTAATAGAACTAGGTTCATATATTTTTTTTCTAGCATCCTTAGGATCTAAAATCTCAACTATCGCCCCTTGACGTTTTAGTTCTCTTATTGATGCTTGTACTGTTCTTCTAGGTAGCTCGCTAATTTGCATTAATTCAGTCTGATCAATTGGATGGAATGATTTAATTATAAAAAAAATAAATTTTACTGACGGTCCGCCTAAGAGATTTCTAAAATTGTAATTATTTTGCTGATCAAAAGATATTTCCAATTTTGAATAAACTTTTCTTCTACTCCATTCTATCAGACCAACTTGAAAAGGATCTATTAAACCTAAATTTACCCTTTCTCCAAATTTTGAAATTAAATTTATCTGTAGCGACTCCATATTTGTTTCAAAAATAAAATTATTTTGAGAATATGTTGATATCAAAGAAGAACTAAATCTCCAATTAGTACTTTTATTAAAAATACTTAGATCAAATTTTTGGTCTATTTCTAGAATTACCTTTGTTTTGCTAATTTTAAGTAGTTCCCCAATTCTTTCCAAAATTTTGTCATTATATATATTATTACCCAAATTTTTTTTGTTAAATTTCCATTGCAATTCCAAATTAAACGAATTTGAAATGTCTGAAATGAAATGATTGTCCTCAAAATTATTTTTCATATCTACTTCTACTTGTAATACATTAAATCCAAATGATAAAATCTCACGAAG
>DASQLB010000131.1:0-11400 GCA_035630235.1 Nitrososphaeraceae archaeon
AGTATATCATTTGGTGCTATAAATGCCATGGCAGTAGGTGATTTAAGCCCTTGATAGACAGGCTGAACAACAAGGTTTGGATCGTCAATAATTGGTCCTTCAGAATTAGATTGTTCCTTAGCAGCATATGCTGGACTTAAATAATTACCACCATAATCTCCAAATGATATCCAAGTCAACAACATTAAGATTGAAAGTGAAACTGAAGTAAAAACTGTAATCAGGTTTATTCTAGAAAATGCCAGTATTTCCTTTATCTTATTCATTTTCATTTTTTAGATTTAGATAGTGTATTAAAGGCTATATGATAAATAGATGCATTCATTACGTAAAATATTTTTAATTGTACTTGTATGAGTTTTATATTATTGTTAACCCGTCAGGAACTACTTTTCCTACAACAAGATTCAATTCTAAATGTAGCAATATTTCCGATCCCTTTGGTTGTTTTAAGACTTTTTATGATACAGCTAAAAAAAATTAATTGATGCATGCAAAACTGAAATTGGCATATATACTAGATTATTAATATCTAAAGAAGAAAGTGAAAAAATAACTAACAAATAGAATGTGAAACCATGGATCACAGAAAACATTATTCTTAAATCAGAATTATGAAGGTGCAAGTGTAGTATCAGAAACAGGATTCAACATTAGCAGAAACAAATTCTTGGATATGTTTTGACAAATATGAGATTAATGAATCTTCTATAAAGAATAGTTCTATTATCCATCTAACGAATATTAAAAATGTTAAAAAATAGTTAAAAATATGTTAATACAATGGATGAATAATGTTTCCTTTCATAATATGGTCTATAGTCTACTGATGCTCCAATCGGCAAGCAAAATGGCCTTTTAGACATAGTAGCCATCAAATTACAAAGAAAACTCAATAATTAATAATAATGAAAGGGAAACAAATGAGAATCAATTCCACATGTAAGTACTAACAGATTCTATCAAGTAGATAAGAACAAAAGATAATAGATTTTTACTAAATATTATCTATCTTTAAGTATGATTGAATCATTCAGGAAGAAGTGCAATTTAAATAATGTTGAATTCTTGACTGCACGTATTTTGGGATAGTATATTTTGTATCGCCAACATCATATTCCAATAAACTATTTTCGAGGATCGCTTAAATGAAAAGACTAGGGGTAATCAAATTCAAATCTATAAAAATAAATATTGCAGAAAAAAAATGGTATGGTTTCATGGTTCTGAAATTATTGCATATATATCATTCTTTATTAAATTTTTAATTATGTAATTACTATTATATTTGTTAGTAAAAGAATTTGATGTCTAGATCAGATATTATACTATATATAATTTCTGCACATCCTATATTAAGATAATTAATAGTTCTTCTTTGTGAATATTTCTATTGGTTTTGCAATCCTAATTTTTGTAGTAGTAACTTTAGGAATTAGTGGCAGTGTATTATCTTCAAATATTTTCTCTGCTTATGGAATAATAGGGACTCCCTTTGAAGATAATTACCAAAATAACAACTCCTCTTCTGATAATGCTGATAATGACATGTTAGTTTTTGATTATTTATCTTCTCTATATGCCAAGGAACAAAAAGAAAAAGAGAACAAGTTTGTAATACTAATGTTCGATAGGGGATATGAATCAATATTCTCAAAAGCAAAACCGATTATGGATAACTTTGGTTTTAAAGCCAGTGTATTCATAGCATGTGATTATATAGCAAATGGAGAAGGTATGAATTGGAATCAAGTGAGACAATTATATAATGATGGATACGACATTCAATCTCATGGATTAAAACATACAAACCTTCAAGATCTCAAATCAGAAGAAGAAATTCAGTCTGTCATTAGTGGAGGAAAAGAATGTTTACAACAGAATGGTTTTAGTCCAACTGTTTTCCAAGCTCCTTACAATAAAGGTGGAGAAGATCCATTTATTGTAGATACTATAGGTAAATATTTTAATTTAGCATTTACAGGACATTCTGAATTAATGTTTCTTAATTGTGATGGATGGGAGAATTTTGGTTACGATCAGAAAAACTATGAAGGAATCACTAATTGCGGACCATATTTTTCTGATGGAACTCCAACTCCTACAAATAGATTTGCCATGAAGGAATGGTCACATGATAGAGAACACGATGATATTATGGAGACGACAAATGAAGATCCCCATGGAATAGATGTTTCATATTTATTATATAAGAAATTTGTAGAAGTAGTTAATAGCCAAATCAAATTCAATAAGCCTGGAAATATAAATGCCATTCCAATTGTTGGATATCATGAAGTAACAAAAGATGCGGAAGACGCTACATCACCAGAACTATTTTACCTAGAGATGCAGTATTTATTTGATAATGGATTCAAAGTTATAACTCTTGATGATTTAGGATATGATAAATCTCAAGAACGATTTTATATAAAGAATGTTGATACTTTAGGATCTGAATCATTAGAGTTTCAGGCCATCAGCCCTACATGGACCGAAACAATTAGGACACAACCTGTCTCCCATGAACCTGCATCATTAGAGTTCCAGGATTTAAGGCCTACATGGACCGAAACAATTAGGACACAACCTGTGACGCAACCTTAAATACCATAACCAAACCTGAAATTACTTAAGAATTAATTCTTCTTATCTTTTTGGAAGAAAAAGATCGAATGATTGCTGCTTTGAGTATTGTTATAACAAATGATTACTGCGTTGCGTGATATAGAATATGAAAAATTATATTTTACTTTTTCGGTTTGGTTTTCTCATCAGATCTAATTTGGTACTAGAGAATGAGGTAAAGGCATTATATGTAATAGAAATTGGTAACATAAACTATAATATTACGATTCGAAGGATGATATGAAAATGACATGTAGATGATGATTGGATCGATAAACAAAGGTTACTTTTAATTTCATAATACTAAAAAGACATAAAATGCAAATTGTTAGCACAATTGATGAGATTAGAATATCAAAGCAGGTAAGTACGTGTTTACAGAAGGTATATAAAATATTGCGAAGATCTCTTTATTTTTTCATTCTATCAAGAATAAATAGTAAAATTATAATTCTAAATATTACTAATATGATTTCTTTTGTTTATAAGAATTCGCAATAAATCTTATCATGGTATGAAATCAGGTTATACGCTCATTTGTCTTGTTTTGAACGTCTCCTATATTTCAAACTATAACAATAATGAAATACTATCTTATCATACATGATCAATGATATGAAGGCATCAGATCTATTCATAAGATGCTTGGAATCGGAAGGAGTGGAATATATATTCGGTTTGCCTGGTGAAGAGACTAATGATCTAATGTTTTCGCTAGCACATTCACAGATTAAGTTTATTCTAGTGAGACATGAACAAGGTGCTGCTTTTATGGCTGATGTTTACGGGAGACTAACTCAAAAAGTTGGAGTATGTCTCTCTACACTTGGTCCTGGTGCGACAAACTTGATAACAGGTGTTGCAAGTGCAAATATGGATAGATCTCCTATCTTGGCTATTACAGGTCAAACAGATTCAAACCTACGCCATAAGGAATCTCATCAAAACATGGACGTTGTATCAATATTTAAACCAATAACAAAATGGAGATGGTCAATCCACAATGCTGACGTTATTGCAGAGATAGTAAGAAGAGCCTTCAAAATCTCAATTGAGGAAAAAGCTGGAGCAGTACATCTTGAACTGCCAGAGGATATAGCAAAAGGTAAATCCGATATTAAACCAATTATAAAACCTCATCGAACATTAAGATCAAGACCGTCTCACAGTTTGATAAAAAATGCAGTTAAAATGATATTTAATTCCAAAATGCCGGTGATTTTAGTGGGAAACGGATGTATAAGAGGAAGTGCTAGCTCACACATAAGAAAGTTCGTGCAACGAACTGGGATATTTTCAATGAACACATTCATGGCAAAAGGTGTCATATCGGATAAATCTGAAAGACATCTGCAAACAATTGGAATCAAAGAAGCAGATCATGCCCTCATCGCCTTGAGAGAAGCTGATTTGGTTATTGCTATAGGATATGATCTAGTAGAATACAGCCCAAAAAATTGGAATAGAAATTTAGACAAGAAAATTATTCATATTGATTTTACTCCATCTGAAGTAGAAACATATTACCCTCCAAACATTGAGATTGCTGCAGATATAGGTTACACAGTAGATGCGATTTTACTTGAATTAAATAAAGAAAAAGTAAAACTAGAAAAACAGGAAAAAATAAAAACCAATAACACTCAAAATTCTATAGACATACCATATTTTGAAATACCAGATCTTTTCAGAAAAATCAAGAAACAAATTACAGAAAGAATAGAAAAATTTAAAGATGATTTTGCTTATCCAATAAAACCTACAAAGTTAGTTATTGATGTAAGAAATATTTTGGATGATAATGATATTGTTATATCCGATGTAGGGGTCCATAAATTATGGATAGCAAAAACTTACAATACGTATATTCCAAATACCTGTCTCATAACTAATGGTTTTTGTTCCATGGGTTTTGCCCTTCCAGGTGCTATCGCAGCTCAACTTGTCAGACCAAATCAAAAGATTGTTGTCATGTGTGGTGACGGTGCTTTTTTGATGAATATTCAGGAATTGGAAACTGCTGTTCGTTTACAATTACCAATAATAGTCATTATCTGGTGTGACTCAGAATATGGTATGATTTCTCTTAAACAAATTGATGAATTTGGAAAGAGTGTGTTTACTCGATTCAATAATCCTGACTTTGTTACACTTGCTAAAAGTTTTGGAGCTATTGGCTATTATGTTAAATCCACGGAAGAGTTTTCTAAAACCTTGGAAAAAGCAAAAGAATCAACATCTGTCCCTGTTATAATAGCAATTGATGTAGATTATTCTACGAACCAAATTTTGTTGAATGATGACTTTAACGATTAGTATTACTTATGATAAATAATTTGCAAAAAAATTTTTTATATATAACTGTAATTTTCTAATTGTCAAAAGTTCCTTCAAGTAGGTCGGCAAATTAGATTCTCATCTTTTTGGTCCCTAAATTGACAGATTCTATCCTGAACTATCAAATCATAAAAATATTCTTTTAATATTATATAACATAATAAAATATACATCTATTAGGATCAAACTCTGTTCCAACTTATAGATTAGGTTTATTTGAGATTTTAACTACTTGTTTATACTTTATTATTGCTAGTAATTTATATCCCTTTTTTGATAATACTAATGGTGTTATTTGGGTTACGATGGGAATGTTCCAAGCCGTGGGCGGTATCCATATCCAAATAACCGTGATGATAATAACAAATACTTTGATCCTAGGTTTAAGAGAATCCTTTGGTTTCTTTTTGCAAGCACTAGAGGAGGTTCCTCTCGCGCTAAAATTATAAGTTTAATTAAGGAAATGCCTGCAAATGCTAATCAAGTATCTACAATACTAAATCTAAATTATAAAACTGTAATTCATCATTTGAATGTCCTGATAAAAAATGGATTGATTATTACAGAAGATAAAGAGATTTATGGTTCAACATATTTTCTTACCCCGTTGATGGAACAAAATTTTCAATTGTTTAAAGAAATAGTAGATAAAATAAAAAAACCTAATATTTGATTATTATTTTTCTCACAAAAACTTTTAAATTTATTTTCTTGAAATCCATAATAATACGGCTAAACCAACTGATTGAGATAAATTAATGAAAAATAAATATGGAGACGCACTATCAACTATATTTTTTATTGCAGGTCCAGCAAGATAAAGATTAAACCAAAATATTACAATTACAATATTTTGTAACATGAATAATGATGCTACTAATACAAGACCATAGGTAAAATAGGACTTCAATAATCGAATATTTTGAACATATATTGCTATAATGCATCCAAGAAGACCAATATTTGTCAAAGCCGCTAGAGCAGCACCAATCATAAAATCCATTCCTATTGTCTAACCTTGTTTTAGAGTCTTTTTATTTTATGTTTTTTGATTTAAAAAAGAAAAACTGGTTGATTTCTTTTTGATTCTTTTTTATTCTGTAATGTAAACATTTTTCCTTGTTATTTTTTAATCCATCATCTTCCTAATTGACTATATTTTACCTCTACTTCTTGGAATAACAAGAATGTAAAGAAAGGCGGTTGTTTCTGATTTGCGACTGGCCATATTGATGATTGTGAGTTTGATGGTTCTTTTATATTGTCATTCCCTGTTCTTGGTTCTGCAAATTCGATTGGATAATTAAAAGGTGGACTATTTTCTAGTGAAGGGTCACTTGATAATGGAGTAAATGATTGTGCCTCTTCTGCAGATAACATTCCAACTCCAGGTAATTCGGTATCATTTGGAATATTTACTGCAAACACTAACGCTAAATTAGGAGTTAATGCTTCATCTCTCAGATTCTTATAATATACATTTTCATCCATTAAATGACCGACCATTACATGGGTGAATATATCTTCTGCCACAACTGTATTGTTACCATTTGTAACGTCAATTATTTTTGCGTGACCATACAAGAAAGCTAAATTACTCAATTGCGGAACGTCAGATCTATCTATATTGGATGCTCCATGTTGAATTTGATGTGTTCCTACATTATTTACAGATGCTGCAAATTCTGCGTTTTCAGTTGGTAAGGAAGCATCTGGAGAATTCCAATCTGTATCGGTCAATATTATTTTATATACGTGACCTTTGATTTGATGAGATCCGTATGTAATTGGAGAAGTATATGTTGCTTCATATGAAGTTGTTTTGTTAGTATTTCCTTCTTCAAATTTACCGATAAATTTGGCGTCATCGCCTGCTGAAACCCCACATGTTAACGCATCCGCGCATTTGAAAGTCTCTGTAAATGGGAATACTCCTTCTGGTCCAAATACATTTGTTAATCCTACAGCAGGTTGAAATAATGCATTTGAACCTTTAACGTCAAGTATTGTTGAATTTGAGTTTGGTTGTGGTATACTTGACGACATCTTAATCATCTTCTCAGAATTAGATTCGATTCCTTCTTCCTGAGCATATGCTATCATCTGATTGAAAATATGTATTGAACCAATACCTATGGTAAGTATTACAAAAATCATACCTATTAGTATTGATGGTTTTTTGTTCTTGTTGCCTGATAATTTTTCTTTTGAATTAATCATTAAACTAACTTAATTTTAATAAATTACTTAAAAAAAAGCCAAAATCAAACCCAAATTATGCATAAATTACATATCAATCTATATTAAGACTTACTATGATTGTATAGATTATAATATAATAAAATTAAGATTCTATAATTTGTTATTAATTATTATGTTAAAAGAATTGAAATATAATTTAATTATCTAAAATGTACATTTGTATTTATTGAGTGAACGAAATTGAAAATTTATTATTTCAAAATATGATATAGTTTATAGTACAAGAGTTACGTACGTTATAGTCATCATTACTCCCATCAACGAAATAAAACCAATTATAACCCATTTAGAATTAAGGATTTTATTATTCATTAATTTTGTACTATTGTTGTTCAAAATTAGTTCTCCTTTATTAAATAATTTAATATCATTTTTTTGATATAATATTTTCATCGATCTAAATGAACTTGTAAAACTATTATTTCTGTCAATATTATTTCCAACATCTTGAGTGTCTATTGAATGCATAGGTTTGTACTATTTATCCCGTAGATATTTTAGTATACGAATTGTTTATATTCTAAATTTTACTATTATTTTCTACCTTTTAATTAATAGTACTTTCCAGCTCTTGCCTCACGATTTTACATATTGTTAATAATTATATACATAACCAAATCTTATTATTTATAGGTTAAAATAACGAATACAGATTAATCACAAACATGATATATCAAAATCCTATTATAATAATTGCTTTAATTCTTATATTTTTCTACTCGTATGGTTTTAGTATACAATTAGTTTATGGCCATACTGAAATAAAAGTTGGAAATTACACATTAGAGGCTGGGTGGTCAAATGAACCGCCCCTAATAAATAATTTAAATGAAATAGTGTTATCTGTATTAGAAAATGACTCTCCAGTTAGAAATGCTATGAAGGATCTCTCTATAAGTATCAATTATGGTGGTGTTAGCAAGAAAGTAAATTTTCTTCCATCTGAAGAAAGTGCTGGTAGTTATTTAACAGATATAATTCCATCCAAGTTAGGGACTTATTCTCTTAACTTAAGAGGAGTAATAGGAACACAGAGCATAAACAATAATATTCAAATTGAAGAAGTAGAAGATGCAAAAAAATTAACTTTCCCTATCTCTGAAGGCTCTAGTAATTTGGAGAATATTGGAAAACAGATTACCCCAATAATGAAAGATTTGGCCAATCAAATAGATGAAACAAAAAAGGAAATCAATATAACAAAAGAATTAATACAAAAAATGAATGATGATGATAATACCATGAAATCGGAAATTGAAAGAACTAATCTTTTAAGCTATATTGCCACAGCATTAAGTATTTCTGCTATAATACTAATAGTCAGCAGAGGAAAAATAAAAAAACGTGAATAGTAATTTCACAGTTTTGTAAATTGTAGCTTTTAAATTGATTTTTGTAATTGAATAATTCAATTACTCAATGTAATAATTACAGATAACAATGGGTCTGTTAACTTTATGGTTAGAGAAGTGATATATTTTATTTTCTATATAATCTGTGGCCAATTTTTGTATATGTTCTTATTTTATTCCTAATTTTTCCTTAACTTAAGAGCCATAACAAGCAACATATAAGCACTTAGTCAATCAGTCAGATGCATTAATTATAATCCATATGGATTCAATAATGTTAAAATGTACCATTACAAAAATAGGTTAATCTAAATACATATTTTTTATTGCATGATTATTACTAACAGAGATACTTACCATTTCCTTATAGGGGTATTTTAAGATGTACTTTGTCTTTTCTAATAAAAACAACCACTTAATTTTGACAAATGCCATAAAATCGTTGAAGGTACTTTCTTTGTATGCATTACTATATCATTGAATCCACAAATGCCAGATTCTAATATATAGATAATAATTCTTCTAGTAGTAGGCTGATGGAAGAGTCCTATCAAATTGAACTCGTCAATGGGAACATCGTGAGAAAAATATCTGGTTACTCTGTCATTGACCCGATTTATCTAACATTTACTGAATTCTCTAAGAAATTTAAATAAGATAAAATAGCATTCGTGAGTCCTGTATTC
The DNA here is from genome assembly GCA_035630235.1 of Nitrososphaeraceae archaeon. GTDB lineage: Archaea > Thermoproteota > Nitrososphaeria > Nitrososphaerales > Nitrososphaeraceae > TH1177. The sequence continues at coordinate 9,266 of DASQLB010000131.1, forward strand.
TTAAAAGTTCTCTATATCTTATTCCTGGAGACTCATCGACAAACTGAAATATTTTTTCTCGAATTGAATTAGTTTTTATTTCAATTCTATTATCAATTTCTCCATGGATTTTTTAAGAAAGAAACGTCAAAAAATATGACCATTGTCAAAAATATTAGATGAGAAACCTCAATATTAACGTGAGCAATAATCATTACAAGAGAATTTTGATTGAAGATAAATAAATACACATATTTAGCCAACAACTACTGTCATAAATCCTAATATCGTAGATAATATACTCCTAGTTCTAGATTTGAGATATGAATATAGAATCATTAGAGAAACAAAGAAAAGAATTTAGAATATCTATGCAACAAATATATCAGAATATAATACAAAAATGCTTACTATCTTCAGAAAAATACTAATTTAGAGATACCAAATCCTAAATCCCAGATACCATAGAATATAAACATATTAATTTCAAGTATAAAATTCATTTATTGAATGATGTGAGCGGTTTATAAACTAATTTGACATAAAAAATTTCTGTTAATAATAATCAAGATCATAGATGTTGATATAATTGAATAACTCATACTATTCAAAATATTGAAATTTAACTGTGATGTGATTATTTAAATGGTTATAGGGAATAAACTATTTGATGAAATTGACAAACCTATTGGATATAAAATAGTCTATGAAAATTCTTATGGAATAGAAAGTGAAGCCAGTTGGGATGGGATCATTAAAGGTTATAATGGTTTTCCTGACGGAAAAAATGTAGGTTCAGGCTATTCATTTGAAGGAAAAAATAGAGTAATTGTTTCAAATTGGGAAGGTGTATTTACTACCAATGATGGAGATCAATTAACATTTAAAGGTAGAGATATGAATAAGGAGGGAAAATTTGTAGTACTTAGAACATATTCTACTAATTCAAATAAGCTGTCTTGGATTAATGGATTAGTATGTCTATTGGAAGGAACATTCAATAAAACTGATAAGGAATTTAAAAGTATAGGTTATGAATGGATATTTCAATGATAGTTTTTTAATTAATTCATCATCGTTTATATGATATACATTATTAGACACTTAACTTTGCAGTAATTTTTGATTTCTTAAACTATCAATTTGTTTATTGCCTTTTTCCAATCAAATTTAATTTTGTTTATTTTCATAGATCCATATATGGTAACTAAGAAATCTACAAAAGCTCTCATTTTATACTCATTTTGCCTCTAACTTCCTTTGATAGGGTAATTCTTTTACCTTTCAATACTCTACAATGTTCAATATTTCTAAAACCTTGAGAATTCTTCTTGAGAGTAAACTAGGACTAGGAACAAATTTATCTGTGTATTTCCAAAGAGAATAAAGAATATTCCAAAAAATGCCAAATAAACAAATTTTTCCTGTTATGCTTATTATTACGTAGTACTGATTTGAATAAATAAATATAGTTAATAAGAGTATATTCTAATAATAATAATTTAAAACAATAATAAACATAATATTTTTAACGTCAAATTCAAATTGATCCTCAGCATCGAGTATCAGTTTCCTTTTTTCCACCATTCCGCATAAGTTCATTTTTTTAATACTCGTTCTAATTTACAGAAAGAATTACTATAAACTATACTTTACATGTGCAATAAATGAATTATGATGCTTAGACTTTTCTAATCCTATATATTTCATTTTCTTTTTCTGAAGAAAATATAAACCAAAACAAGAGGAACTATTGCAAGTATATATGAAAAGTGTTCATAACTTGGTCCAATACCATTATGTAAACCAAATTTTAAACCAAGTACTAAACCTAAATACATGGTAATTGCTCCTGGAATCAAACCAAATTTAATAAATTGATGAGATCTGATTTTGAACTTGTCAATATCTCTATAGGGATATTGAATATGATGATAAACTACAGGCATTACAAAAAATGATACAGCAAAAGTTATAGAATAAAGAGAAATCATAAGTATTAAACTATCCTCTGATGTAAATCCAGGTGGAGAGTTTATAGAAATATTTAGCAAAAAACCAAATATTATTCCAGATACAGAAGATAAAACGCTACCTTCTCGAACTACACTATCAAAATCCTTAACAATATCATCTTTTACTTCTTCTTTCTTCTG
>DASQLB010000132.1:0-6250 GCA_035630235.1 Nitrososphaeraceae archaeon
AAGCTATGTACATTATTTTTGTCTTGGATGTTCCTCCATTTGCAGCGTCCAATATATTTCCCACTATTTCTGTCCTACTCCTATTTCCCATATTATTAGATATGTAATTTACTTATTTTTGTATTAATACCACAAGAAAAGATAAGATAACTATAGTATTACATTCTTAATATTATTTACAAATAAAAGTTAGTAGGGCTCTTAGCTTTTATCGTTAGACTTATTTTAAATTATTTTGTTCTATGTGTAAAATATTTTAGCTATATTTTGATTCGAAGAATAATAATTAGAATTATTGAATCTATTAAAATAATTTTCTTTGTGATTATTATAAAAAAATAAAAAAAAGATGGAGGTTTAAGGTCTTTACCAGATTTTACTTTTTATTAGATTTATTGCTTCTTCGTATACCTTTTTTCCTTTTTGTTTATCACCATTACAGCATTCATTAGATATTTTCTCAATAACTTCCTCCGGAGATATATTTTCTTTATTTGTCTTGATTTCATTTTTCTCAGCACTAGAAAACATATTTGTTAAACTTGAAGGTAGCATTGATAAAAGACCTGATGCTTGTATTGGTTCTAAATTTTGAAGAAAATACCTGGATGTTATTGAAATACATTGTTTTGCAACATTAGGCGCAACTTCTAATTTTTCGGCAAAATTTTCAATAATATCTTCCATAAATAATATTTTACTATAAAATATTTAACCAATTAAGTTATAATATTTTACAATACCTACAAATCGACTATAAGTAAACATCATTCTTTCTATTAATAATGGGTAATATTATATACAATAAATATTTAATAATTTGAGATAATTTATTCAATTCATTGTCATAGCCTGAACTTGTCCCTTTTACATAATTCAGACTATGACGATTTGGCTAAATTTGTTTGTTGCAGGACAAAAAGCGAGTATATTACAACTATTATAGAAAAAAATAATATTTAGGTTTTACAAATTCTCATTTTATGTTCTGAAATTAATTATCATTTTAATACTTACATTAAATAAGTATCTATTATTAGGATAAATAAAAAAAATGAATAGAGATATACAAGATTTATGACTAGTACATTTTAAGGGTTGTATTCTTTAACGATCTTATGTGAAATAAAAATTTAGGCATCTTTTACTACGACTGGCGGAATGAAGATAATAACAATAATAATAGTTCACACAAATTAGAATGTAAGGAGTAGAAAATTATGATAAAGTTATGGAATCAAATACCAATTATCTAACTATATTGTTATCTAGTATTCTATTATAAAAAATGATAAACCCAATTTTTATAATTGTGATAATGTTTTGTATCTTTAACTTATTATTATAGATTTTTCAAATAATCAATCAATCATTATAATAAGTTTAATTATTTGATAAATAATCAAGTGAGAAACATGGAAATGGATTCGAACCCATTAGGTATATTTGGGGGTTGTTATTAAAAAAAAGATTTAGTGCTATAGCCTTCTCTATGTTCCATACAAACTAAGTATTTGAAACATAAATACAAGATAGCAAAAGAAAATAATATCACTAAAGATTCAATATCAGTAAACGAACTATAACAATTATTAAATTTAATAATTGATATTAGAACTAAATTGATTGATAAGATTTAGTCTCATTCCACGCGCTGAATCCTCGGTTAGAATCTTCATTCAGTAGGATTTATAATAAATATTGATATAAACGAAGAAATAACCTTTCTTTTTTATCGGATAATATTTTTTTGGTTTGTCTTGCTATTGTTGTTATCATGTTTGAATCATAATAAAAGATGCAGTATTAGAAAACAATCAAACAAAATTATTAATTTTAAAAAATATTAAGTTATATCTATTTTCCTAAATCTTGTAATTTTTCACCAATACTTCCAATCAAATCCTTTGCTCCCTCAGTTACTTGAGATCCAACTTTACCAACGTCCTTTCCAGTCTCATTAGCGGATTGAATTGCCTTTTCCATAGTTTGGTTAGCAGATTGTTGAGGATCTTCCTGTTGTTGCATGGTTTGATTTGCTCCTTCACTTTGTGCATTAACATTAACAAATGTTGTTGTTGTTGATATTCCTGCTATTACAATTAAAAAAGCAGATGCAAGAATGATAATGGATGATGTAATAACTATTTTTGAATGGATGTTTGATTCCATATCATTTTTAGATAAATGTAACTTCTATTAAAATCCATAATCATCTATTATTAATATTATTCTAAATAGAATAGAAGACTATGACTTTGTGTGTGAATATATTTATGTCTGCATTGGTCATTTGCTAATTATAATATTTAAAAATCATAGAATTTAATTGATTAATTAGTAAAATAATAAAAAAGAGAAAAAATTACAAACTATACTATGTTTAATCAACACATATTCCAGGAACAGCAACCTTCTTGAATAAATGTGGGGAAATTACTAAACTCTCATCATCATATTTTAAAAGTGGGGATTGTGATTTGGACCTAAATAATATTTTATTAATCGCTTTCTTATAATGCTCCATTGACTCCCAAACTGCATAATTAATAAATACACTACTTTTTCCAATCCCTTTATGCAATTGTGTAGAAATAAATCCTGGTTGTTGTTTAAAGTTGGTAGCATCTTCTCCCCAATCCTTTAAAAACTGTTCAACCTTACCTTGTGCAACATTGAATTTGTTTATCAAAATTACTGAACCCATTACTTTTTCTTCAATCTGATCTTTAAATTTCACTCTATCATCCATTTCAACAAATTTTGCCATTATAATATGATTAATTTATGACATCGTACGATATGATTATTTCTATTCTACTTCAACCAACAATAAATAATGATTTGATTCAAAGTGACAAGTAATGTCATCACCACCGCCACAACAACAAAACGATAATGAAAAGAAATACGATTGTCAATACGGAGATTCTTCTAGTTCAGTAAAAGTATCGAATAAACACAATCACAAAACACATTAGTAATTCTGTTATTCTCTTTTTTCTTAAAATTGATGGTTTATAATGGTACAATTATTGTTTGTGGTTCTCCTGATGCGGTAGGACTTGCATATGCTATATTACATTTTAAAGACAGACTAAAATTACAACTACCTAATTGAATTACACATGCATAATTTCAGAACCTGATTCTAAAAAAATTTTAGACAAGATACCAAGAAAGCCAGAAAGTGGAAATAAAATTGATTAAGGCTTATCGTAAAAGATAGTAGTAAATTCTATAAATAATCAATTAAAAATTTAGGTTCAGATTAATTATTTTAGCAAAAACGCAGAAATACCATCTTTTTTTGATGGTGTTTTTTTAGTAATTCTTTGCAAATCCCGATTTATAATGATTTTGCAACACTCCAACATCTCTAGTTGATAGACAATTTTAGTGATATGTTCTATATCTCTTCTTGCTATTTTCAATTCATATTCTAGCATTTTGACTTTAAAATCTATTATTTTCTTTAAAGATTCCAAATTATTCTCCTTTTTTTGCTTATTTATAACCCATTGTGATGTTTCAATTTGTAATTGGAGCATCTCATTTACAATTGGATAATTTTCAGAACTAATATGATATTCTAAAGTTTTAATACCTTCATCAATATTTTCTTTCAAACTTCTTTCATACGATAAAATCATATGTTCACTTGAATTTGCTGTTATAAAACAAGGAAATCACTTTTAATAGAGGGAGAGGGTTCCATTTGGATATATAATCTAGTCTAAATTGAATTTTTTGTTAAAAGTTATATACTATACACATAAAAAATTTTCATAAATGATACCGAATTTGATACTGGATGATCCTAGTTGACTGTCAACTAGGTTCCATTGAAGATATTGCATCATATTTATATCGCATTTTATCTAAATGATAAATCATAAAGGAACATAAATCTAGTTTTTCTTTTATTATTTCAACTTCACCCTTTTTTCTGAATTCTCGCATAATTATTAGATAATTTACTACTGTAGAAATTATACTAGAAACTATACCACTAACAAAAGCCGATAGACCAATTGTTGGTAGAATTCGATTCCAGTTAAAAAGAGAAATAAAACCTTCTAACAGGTTATTGCATCTAAATCAATGTATTTTAGTTAATTATCTTTTTGTTGTTTTAATAGTGAAAGTATTTTCATAGTATTATAATTTATTTGATCTATTCTTTGGTCTTTCATTACTTTGTTTAACTTATCCCAATTCCAATTATCATTTATCAAATTAAATATTGTTTTTACAAAATTACGCAGAGTTCCTCCTGTAATTTCTGCCTGTTCTACTCTTTCCTTTTGATATTGTAGAAATTTAATAATATTATAAATTGCCCATTTATGATCTTCCAATCCTTTTGCCGCAAAAAGATTACATTGTTCTTCTAAATTTCCACTTGGAAGTAAATTTATATAATTAAAGAATACTTTCATTCGTCTTACATAACAATCTTTAGTTATTGGAGATCTGAATGCATAAAAAAATAAATAACAAGCCATCTAGTAGAGTTTTGGAAAAAAATGGATTTGTTAAGACGAGTGAGGTAAAGGAATGTCATCCATTGTCAAATACATACAGAAATTCTTTAATTTATATACTAATTAATAAGAATATTAAGTTACTTAGTTTTATACCTATATCAGGATGGAAACTCAGGGAGTAAAACAGATAGCGGTTTAAAAAGAGGAATCCATTGTAAAGATAGTTTAACTTGTATTTAGCTTTTATTGTTAGAAACTTATTTTTTAATTATTTAACTCCATAAATAAAATTTTCGATTTCACAGTCCAGAGGTTTGTGAATTGTTTTTGACACGATATTTTTTGGCCCAGGTTTATAACAAATATCAGATAATTTATCTAAAAGTATGATGTTATGAATATACTTTTCTTTGTTGAATAGATCTTGTAGAAATGGTCACAAGGTAACTTTATACTTTTTCCAAAAAAGAAGTAGAAAGTTTTTAGATAAAGTGTTTGGTTCTAATTCCGGTAATCTTAATACAAATCATCATTAATATTTTTTAAACTTTCTACTACTTTTTGAGCTCCAAGAAATGAAGATGCATCATTCTGGATATAATAACAAAATTAGAATCTGTTAAATTTGAGTTCAAGAGTGATCCAGACAAAAAAAATAGGATGTATAGCGGAAAAAGATCCTGATAATTGTTCAATTAATCATTTAGGATTCATTATCTTCATATACCATTTAAGACATACTAAATACTTTCAACTGAAATTATTCTCGGCATAAACATACAGACTTTATAAGAGAATAAAAAAAATATTATTTAATAATAAATTATTTCTTTAAAAAGTTCTAGTATATAATACGGAAACTAATTTTAATAAACCTTATATATTTAAGATAAAAATAACGTTAATAATAATAAATGACTTATTCAAACGGCAAAAGTAAATTAACATCAGCAACATTAAATCTACAGAATACAATTCATAATAATAAAGTACCTGTTCTTACTGATACATTTTTAAATTGTAATACTTGCAGAAAAAGTATTCAGAAAAATCCAATCCTATGTTATATCTTCATAGACTATTTTTGTAGTGAAAAATGCCATCTTCATAAACATAAAATACATTTGGAAAAGATTGTTAGTGTAGATTAAAATATTCTTTTGATGTATTTAAAATAATATTCATAAAAAAATTCAATAATATAAAATCAAAAATAATTTCTTATGGTTTTTCATTATTTTCAATTGTTTTTGTTGTGCTATATATTGATAAGTGTAAAATTTTTCACTATCTTTCTAAATAATTAATTTAACACATATTTGTAGTAAATCTTGATTCTGTCGAATATGGATGTTTTAAATTAGTGTTGAAAAGTGGGTGTTATGCAGCGGCACAATATATAACAGGCACTTAGAACTAAACTCTATTTATTATTGACTTGGACTTTGTAGCAGCTATTATACTAATAGAATAAGTATAATAAATCAATTGTTAATTTTTGGTAAGAAGGGAATTTATTTGAGTAATTTGTACCTCTTCTGCAGTTGTCAGACAATGATAATGATGAGGATACTTCAAAAAAAGTTTTTGATTATAACATAAATGAAAATCAATTTGCAATAGAATATACTGCAATATTTGAAGATGGAACTTCTGATTCTTATATTGAAAGTAAAATAATTAGAGGAACAGCAGCAGAAAGACTTCCTATTTGGGTTGATTATATCAAAAAGAAGGAAGAGAATTCTAAAAAAGAAAAA
>DASQLB010000133.1:0-9889 GCA_035630235.1 Nitrososphaeraceae archaeon
AGCAGGAGGACAACAAGGGAACCAAACAGCAGGAGGACAACAAGGGAACCAAACAGCAGGAGGACAACAAGGGAACCAAACAGCAGGAGGACAACAAGGTAATCAGTCTGAAGATATTCTAAGTAAAGCAGGAAAGGCATTAGGAGACTTATTCAAATAATTTTTTTTATATTTTATTATCCTAAATTTATGATTTGATTATTGGCTTTGAGAGGTATTTGCTTTAATACTCTAAATTCAATTTCTGAGCTTGGTCAATTGAAATCATTGCAGATTATAATCTCTCATAGATGTTTAAATAGATGATACAATTTTTTTATATCAAAATTGTATAATATAGTAATCATAATAATTAATAGTTTTTTCTGCCTTATTCCATTTCCTTATTTTATTTAATTTGCATTAAACTCATACTCATAGTAGTTTCTCCCCTTTCAAATCATATTATTCCAAGATGGAAAAAACTAACTATTACCTTTACGTTTTGATGATATTGTTTTATGATATATTTGGAATTACATCAAAATTGATAGGATCTTAATGAAACAGAATAATAAAAAAATTTCTAGAATTATCAGAACTAAACTGTTTAAAATTAAGTTCAGAATCATTACTACGTAATTCAATCGTGTCTTCCATTTTATACCTATAACATATCTTAGAGAATATCTAACTAAATAAATAGAACTTCATAATTTCTCATAACATATCCATAATTCATTATATAGTTTTCTGTGAATAATTAGTTGTGAAACCAAAGTATAGGAGTAGAATAGAAATAATTTCTTCAATTCTTGAGGCATCAGTAAAAGGAGCAAAAAGATCAAAAGTTATGCATAGATCTTTTGTTTCAAATACCCAATTTAAATTATATATTGATCATTTAATTGAGAAAAATCTACTGAGAATTGATTCAGAAAGCAATTTAACAATTACAACTAAAGGTTTGGACTTCTTAGATCACTATCACGTTTTGGAGAAAATGCTTGACCTAACCATAGCAAAACATTCTATAAAAGATGACGTTTATTCACAATATCTCTTACCTACATGATGTCATATTTCTAATAAATACAAACATTTACTATTTAGACCTAAAAAAATAATAATTGTCACTATCTTTATTACAATGTTTCATAAGGATCCAGTTTTGTCAATCCAAAATTATTCCATATCACGTATATTTTTATAATTTTCCTTCGATTTAGTTTTTAATTCCGTTCCATCCTTTAATCTTATTTTTTGGTTAGAATCATTACTCTTATTTTTACCGTATTTTGTATTGAATTCGCTCATTGCCAAGTCATACTCCGATGAGGCTGGCTCTTCATCATAGTAGTAACGCTGAATGACTTCCTCTTTCTTAATATCTAGCCATAAATCTTTTCCGTCATATACATCAACTAAAAATTTGGGAATCCAGAACCTTTTCTTTTTAAACATACCTTCCTCAATCATTACGTGATTTTGGGAGATTTTTTCTATTTTTCCAAGGTTTTCACCATCGATAGATTTAACTTTTTTATCCTTTACTTCATCCCAAAGGATAGTCGGACCTGACGTACCTCCCTCGTTCTCCATGATATCTTAATAGATCAACATGAAATATAAAGAATATTGATTTGCTTACAACGTATTTTTCTTATTAATAAACTAATAAATTATATGTTGTATATTTTATTGTTGAGAAATTTGACAGTTGGGCTTTCATGGGATAAGGTACAAGGTAAAAGTGCCAAATCTATAGATAAAAAGGATATTGGAAAGATAAAAGAATTATCTGAAGATTATATTCAGATTCAAAAGGGTTTAGTAAGCAAAGATAACTTTTTTGTACCTAAGTATTATGTCGAGGGATATGAAGATGATGACATTATTCTCTCTTTAACCGAAGATGAAATAATTAGCAAATTTATGAATAAATCTAATCCGTCAGCAGATATGCTGGATGATGATAGTTATAAAAAAAGGAAAGAATTTTTGAAAAACAAATATCCTAATTTTGAAGAGGATATGCCGCAGTATTCTCCTGTTGGGTCAGGGAATGTTCATGATTCTACTTCAGAAGTACAAGGTGCTAAAATGAGTTGGGATAAGATAATGGACAAGAAAGTCAAATCATCTGATGATGAAGAAATGGGAAAAATCAGAAGTGTTTCTCAGTATTTCGTGGAGGTAGAAGATGGAGTAATTAGCAAAAAACATTATTTCATCCCTAAAAAGTATATGCAGCATTATGATGGTGATACCATATATTCTTCATTAGGAAAGGAGGAGTTGAAAGAAAAATATCAACGAGATTCACCTCCTCTTGAATCAGAATTACAAGATATAGAAAAAGGAAATGATTTTCAGTTAATTCCATTTATGGCAAAGGAACCAGGTCTCGAGATAAAAACTCAAACAATGAAGGAGGAGTTAAAAATTCCATGGGAAGATATAATTCACAAGCATGTCAGAACTTCGGATAATATTGATATTGGAGATGTAGATAGAGTAGGCAACGAATTCATTGTAGTTAGGGAAGGGGTAGCAAATGTTCATCTATACTATATTCCCAAGAAATATATTATAAAATACGATGGTAGCTCTTTGTGGTTAAATCTTTCTTCTACAATTGCCTCTTCCAAATTTGAGAGAAAGAATGAACCATCTGCAGAAGAGATGGAAATTCTCCTTAATGAATAGATTATGGAAAAGGAATAAATTTAATTCATTCAATTTTATTTCCATTTAAATTTAATCAAATCCAATTGTATTGTAGATATTATTATTTGTATTAAGTAGAATAATATCACACCAGGCAATCTTTGTTTTGTAACAGACAATAAAAAAGCTATTTATTAAATACATGACTTTATGAAAAACATTCAACCAAAAAATAAGAAGGTAGATCATATATCGAGGTACTTGGTTATCATAATCATCCAATCTCCTTTATCATTTATCATTAAATAGTATGTAACCCATTTTTATAGTGAACAAATGATACAACATACTAAATTTTCTTCTTATGATGGTAAAACTTCTTTATTTTCATTACCAAATAAAATAAAATTAAAGACTCCTATACTTATAGCTGGATTTCCTGGTCCTGGTTTGGTCGGCTCGATTAGTATTAATTATCTCATAAAACAATTAGACATGCAACAAATTTTTTGTTTCGAGTCGGAATTTATAGTTCCAGGTGTTATTTTTATGGACGGTAGATTACATCACTCTTTTAGAATATATTCAAATTTGGAGGGAACTATCTGTGCTCTCGTATGTGAAGCCCCAATAATGATGAACGGAATGCATTCAGTATTAGACGCTCTTGCAAAATGGGCTGATGATATAGGTATTATTGAGTTTTTTGTTATTGATGGAATGGCTATTCGTCAGCTAACTACCGAAATTAATTCTCAAGGTACATCCAATGCTGAACGAACTCCTATTATTTTATCAAGTGATGAAGGGAGACTTAATTATTACAATAATAATAATAATAAAAAGAATTTAAGTATTGAGTCTTTAATAGAGGGTTCAACTACTTTTATAGGAGGTATTGCAGGCGGGTTATTATCCTCTTGTATATCACATAATATACCATGTTCTGTAATTTTTATCCCTACACATTCTGGAATCCCAGATCCAGATGGTGCTGCTTTGACAATTGAATTATTACAAAAAACAATTACTAATAATAAATTTAAAATAGATATAAGTGAATTAAAAAAAGAAGGAGTAGAAATGAAACATAAATTAGGTAATTTGATTAAATCCATTAAACAACAACAGGAACAATCTCAATTGATTCAAAATTCAAAGCAAGATCCTATTATGTATTCCTAACACCATACTTTTGAATAACTAATAAATTATATGAATATTTTTTTTCTGATTTTATTTGAGTTGACAGAGGTGTTATAACTTTTATTTAGAAATATCTTAAAATTTATACTCGTAAAAATAAAGTAATGATTTGATTGATGTTATTGTCTAAATATAATTATAAATCCATCTTCAAGTGCCTAATCAATATGGACAGAATTATGATATTATCACCCTCATCCTAACATTTTCTTTAAAACAAAAAATTCTGTAAATTACCTATAACCTTTTAATAAATTAATGATTACTCAAAGGTAATGGCTAAAGATAAAAAAAATACTAATAGAGGATTGGCATCCGCCAATCCCGAGACAAGAGTAAGAGTTGCAAGAGAAGGTGGTAAAGCCCCTCATGATGAAAGAGGATTACAAGCCACTGATAATGAAACAAGAATAAGAGTTGCACGAGAAGGTGGTAAAGCCTCTCATGGTGGTAGAAATACTAGTAAAAGAAGGACTTAAATGAATTTTTAAAAAATACGTGAATAAATAGATAACGATTTACAAATAATTTTTTAGGTTGATATCAATATATTGATATAAACCTAGATTTAATGAAAATATAATGCAGATTCAATCCTGACTAGATAGTTATTGTTTAATATCTTCATTAAAGTGATATTTCTACACATTTTCACTCTAATTAGGGTTTCAATCGATATATCTTTGTAGAATAATAATAAAAATCTGCTGGTGAAATTTAAATGAGTTGAATAAAATAAATAAATATATCAGAGCTGTTAATTTAACAGAATAGATTTAGCTGTGATGTCCTATTCTGATTAGTTTGATCTTTTCAAATAAACGTTGGCATCTTGTAGATTATTTATTTGTCTAATAAATATATCACAAGTTTTTTGAGCCCCATTATATTAAAACGTAGACGTGAATAAATTCTTAATTGACTAAAATAAAACTAAATTAACTAATTTGATTTATCATACATTTTTAGATTCATAATAACAATGATTTGATAATCTGATATTATCTATACCACTTATATTGTTTAAGAAAATTAAAGGGAAAAGAATAGTTTGCAAGTATCCTATGGTTAACATTCACGAATCTTTGCCAAAATGTTTGATATAACGATAATTAATTAGCTGTTAAATAGTTTATTTGGCTAATATAGGGTAATGGATATGCTATTTAACCGAACTTGTTTTAAGGAAATTGAGAACTATTTAAATTATGATGAGTATATAGCTTTACTACCAAAAATGGTGTCTCATACTAAAAAGTATAAAAAGACACATGCACATTCAAATTCCCTCAAACTCTATGATTTAATTGCTATAAAATTTCCCAGTGATGGGAATATTCTCTCTGGATTTATAACAATTGTATATAGATATAATTTGAAAAATGGAATAATAACCTATTCTGATATAAAATATAGTGACAAAAGAATGGAGAAATATCTTGAAGAAAATCCTAATGTTATAAAAAATATAGATTCTTATCTGAAAAATAAAATGTTAGAATCAGAATTAAAATCTATTTAATTTATTATTCCAGATAAAAAATACAATAGTGTAGTAGGTCTTGTCAGTCTGACAAAGATAGTTTGACTATCTCGATTAGTTTCTTTAAATAAACAGGTTTATTCAAAAATTTTTCAATTTTAACTTCTTTGAGTTCTTCTCCTGTGACATCAAAAGCAGTCATTAAGATAACTTTTATGTTTCCATCAATTTTAGCTATTTTTTTTACTAATTCTATTCCGGTCATTTTAGGCATTTTTACATCGGAAATAATCAGGATATATTTATCATGGTTTATGTTGCACTCGGCTAATGCCTTTAAAGGGTCAGTAAAGCCTTCCACCTGATATCCTGCATTCATTAAAATTTCTTTAAACAAATTAGTGATATCAAGCTCATCATCAATAATCATAATCTTTTGCCTTGACAAGATAAATACTGAAAACGATATTACTATTCGAAGTATAATTAGTTATTGATTGACTATATAAATATTTTTGACTTTTTTAATAACAATATTTAAAAAACAGTAATTATTATAATATAAGAGTTATAGGTTAAATTAAATAATCTCTACTAATTATATTTATAGCTAACATTATAAATGAATCTTTTACATTAACTAGGTTATTTCATATTTTGAGGCAATTAACAATTCTACTTAAATTTATTTAATATAACTTAATTGGACGAATCTTTTTACTTTATAAATCTATTCCATAGTAATTGTTCTTTTATATGGATACAAATTTTTCCTTAGTTTCATTAATTAAAGGTAGAACTTTATCCATAATTATTTTATCAAACTTGAGTTCGTCTGAATCTATACTTAATAATAAAAAGTAATTACCATTTATAGGAATTGTAGCTCTATTAAGTTTCTCATATTTTCCAAAAGCATATATTAGTTTCCCGATTTTCTCTTCAAATTTTGATCTAGTTTTTTGCCTCGAAATAGCATTAGAAGCATATTCCTCATTCTCTTCTTCAGTAAGGAGTGGATGTAGATCGTCACGGTATTTTTCATTAAGAATTAATCCTTCTCTATTAGTTAAACCAACCCAACGAATAGATTTGTCGAGATGCAAGGTATTACTGGTAAATGAATAAATAAATTCATACGGTATCATCGATAATGATGTTATCAACAAATAAAAAAAGTTTGTTAAAAAAATACTTAACTAATATAATACTTAACGGATATAGTGAATAATATAAAATTATTAATATATAAAAACCTAATAATACAACTTTGATATCATATAATTATACGATTTTATTTTCAATAAGTAAAAAGTTTTTATAATGATTTCTCAGATCTTGAGAACAGCCATTTTCCTACCCTTGGAAGTACATTTAGTTGGGAATAACTACTAGCAATTAAACCGACATGACCAGTGGGAAATTTCATCAATCGATTGTCGATACTAGACACTAAATTATTTAGAGCAGCACTACATTCTGGAGAAACGAGATGGTCTTCTTCAGCGACTATATTTAACAATGGAACATGGATTTTTGATAGGTCTATTAATTTGGATCCCAGTTTCAATTTATTCTTGGCCAAGAGATTATCTTGATATATATCTTTGATCCATTGTTTAAATACCTCACCTGTTATAGGAGGTATATCATAAAGCCATTTTTCTATTCTTAAGAAATTTTGAACGAATTTTTTGTCATCTACATGCTCTAAAAGTGTAAAGTATTTGTTCATTCCCTGTTTAAATGGTTTCAGAGCCGAAAAGCAAGAACGAAGTAATTGTGGAGGCATATTTCCTACCGAGTCAATAATTTTATCAACATTCATAGTTCTGCCAAAATTTCCGATTACTGTAAGATCTTTACTAGTATCTATTACTGGTGCTAAAGTTATTAGATTCTTAATGTTACGCTGATGCAATGTTGTGTACATTACAGACATTGTAGCCCCCATGCAATAGCCATGCAATGTTATCTTATCTACAGACCTATCATTAAGAATGAAGTTAACGCAATCATCTATGAAGTAATTAACATAATCATCAAAATTTATGTATTTGTCATTTAAGGTTGGAGGTTTCCAGTCAATAAGATAAACATCAAATCCTTGAAATAAAAGATTCTTTATCCAGCTTTTATCACTTTGTAAATCCAAGATATATGATTTGTTAATTAAGGCATAAACGACTAATAGAGGAGTTCTAATAGGGCTTTTAAAAATCGCCCCATAGTGCAATAATCGATAAATATTTGTTTCTTTTACTATTTTATGTGTTGTACTACCCACATCAATGTCCTTAGGATTTTGATAGATTTGTGTAAATTTATCTATCTTTTCTGAAAGATCGTGATTATACTTATCAATAGAAATAGAAACACCAGGAGGGGTTTCTTGCTTTGTAGGAGTTGCAGTAGGATTATTTAGCAATTTTATCTTCACTCATCAGGATATCTATATTTTTACGTAAATCTCGAACTTCACGTTTCATTTCTTGTATATCTTTGAGAAGTATATCAACATCATCTTTAGATGATAAATTTAATGATAAAAGATAGGCATTAGAAATATTTCTCAATAATTTATTATATTCAGAATAAGTACCCATTAAATCAGATATAAGAACTCCAAATGCCTCGGATTGGAAAAGTTTAGTAAATGATTCTTCTAGCGTTCCAAGAAGGAAACTTCTGTATTTCTTTATGTCCTGTTCAGATTCAAGTGAATATTCATGATTATTGGGTGGTATTTTATCTAATGCTTCCGTGTATGTTTTATTAATTTGAGTTGCATAATTAAGATTAAAATATTGCATTTTTGAGGTCACTAGTAATAGATCTTGCAAATTCTTAACAAGATTTGATGTTTCTTCTGATAATGCAAACGGACTAAATTTTGGTACATTATAGAATTTTTGCCAAAGATCTTGATATTTTTTTAATATCTCTTCAAATGGAATACTGGAATTTTCTTGAAAAGATATACTATCATTCATGTATCTTATTATATATTAAAAATTATATATCTTTTTGTTTAATTTCATTTTAATATAAATATTACGAGTTTAAAACAGTTAAGGATGCCGTTTAAATTTAAGGATTTTATTCACCGATCGAAGTAAATTCTTTGGAATGAACCTCATTATAATGCCTTTCTGCCTCTGCTTTTGAGGGAAATTCCATAGCGCAAATTTGACATCTCAATGTTCCAGCATCGTAATCATAATTCATACAATTAATAATGATGTAGCTATATATTATTTAACCTAAAATAGTGTCTGAATCTTAAAATTACCAATATAACAATTGGCATATAAAGTAATATCACAACTTAATTGTTGCAATAGACATTCCCAAAATTATATATAGTTTGATTACCTCAATTATAATGAGTAAATATGACAAATTCTAGTGATAAGGACGACAATCGCAAAAATTTTAATGATTCTACACAACAGGTCAATGAATATAATTTTTATAATGCAATAAAAGAAGACACTACTAAGATAGTAAATGAGATAGCAAAAACACAACCAACTTACATACAGGCAATTTCAAATCTTCAAATGAAATATATCGAAGCTACAAAAAACATAATTAATTCTACCCTGGGATTCCAAAAACAAGTATTTGAGACTTTAGATAATAGTTCAACTTCCACCTTTACAAAACAGCTTAGCAGACAATCAAACGAAATTACAAATAATTTTATAGAATTTAACAATATAAATAACAAGTTTATCTCAAATGTCTTGGAAGTCGCTGGAGATGGTATAAAAAATTTTACTAAAACTTTAGATACTTTTGTAAAATTTAATGCAAATGTTTTTGAGCAATGGTATTCGTTGTTCAAAAATAATCAAAATTTTAAAAGAACATAAAATATTCAATTTTCTTTATTATTTCCAACTAACTGAATACTCGTTTTCAATTCTTTTTAATATAGACTTAGGTCTAACCTATTACTATTTTATGAAAGATTAAAGAGAAGAATCTACACTAATAATGAATCTTTGTTAAATTTACTTGTACTATTGCTTTTTTCTTTTAAATCAGCATAAATCCTATTTAAATAACTATTTTTATCAACTATAACTTTTTCCCCATCTACAATAATAGATTCTTTTTGGGCTGGAAAAATACCATCTGCAACATCTTTAATTATTCGTCTACAACTTGAAACGACATGAGAATAAGATTCAGAAGTTTCATTTTAAGATTTTCATAGACAGATATTGATTTATTGATAGCAACAGGACATAATCTATCATTTTATTATCTACTTCATTTCGTAACGTTTCAAATATCTGTTCTGGAATTTCTCCGAATTTTAATTCTATTATTATTTTATCTAAAAATTTGTTAATACGATTTCTTATTCTATATTATTTTTTATAAATCGAATTTAATGAAAAAGTTGCTTTATTAACAAGATAGCGAGGTTTGACTAAATCGTTATATTGATTAATGTAATCTGAACTTGTTATTGTAAATTCTATATTATTTTCAAACTCTACACATCCTACTAATACTGGTTGAATAGAAAAAAGTTGT
>DASQLB010000134.1:0-5325 GCA_035630235.1 Nitrososphaeraceae archaeon
TATAAAGTTCACTGTAGACTACTACTAGTAATTACATAAGGAGATATTACCTATACCGATCTAAATAGATCTTTGCTAAAAAGTTTAAATGAAAAAGAATCTATAATGATTTACTGTTAAATGAAAAAAATAATTGATCATTTAAAATATGATGAAAAGAATATAGAAATGAATAAGGTAATAAAAATACAGGACAGAAATGCTCAAAATATTTTTATCGCCGAAAAAAATCTGAAGTAATAAACAAAAATATTTAGGAAAATTCCTTATCCTGAACAGCGTGCAGGGAATAATGATTTGTTGTTATGTCTGAAGTAAAGTAAGGATTCACAAACACACTAAATTTAATGTCAACAGGCATCAAATGGCTTAATCAAACGCTAACCTCTACCTATGTGAGTTTTTTATTATTTAATATTTTATTTGTTAATTTTATAAAAAATGAAATTAAAATAAACTATATTTTATTATAAACTATTATGCGTAAAAAAAATCAACCTAATAGAAAATCAAATACTTCGTTTCCAGAAATTAATAAACAGTCTCCAAATACCATAAACCAACGAAAACCTAGAGAAGATAATACTTTGACAAAGGATATAACAAGTAATAGAAAAACATTGAATGATATTATCGATATCGATGATTCTCCTGACGTAGCAACTTGGAATAAAGAGGTGACAAGATATAAAGATCATGTTACAAAAGACAGCATAATATCAGAAGAGATGAATAAAAAATATAGAATTACTAATAGTCCCAAAATCCCTCCTACTACTACTATTGGTTTAAGAGAGGAAAACAATGATAATAAAGATGATCAAGTTGATCCTGCTAACCAACAAGACTTGAACAAGATTTTTAATTCAGGAGGTAGACTAACTGATCAGGCGAATTTATTTAACAGTAAAAGAAAATTCTCTAAGAGCCAAAAATGTAGAGAAGATAATACATAATTTTGAAAATATGATGTTTATTAATAATAAAAAATTTGAATAATTTTTGATAGATCATCGATTTTGAGAGATATTGATTTTATTAACTAATGTAAAACCAGTGGAAACATTTTTGGCTTATGTAGTATAATCCTAGGCATGCATGAGACTAGACAAAAACTAATAAAATTTCATGGCACAGAAGTCAAAAATATTATTATCACTTTTTTAAGAAGTCAGATTAATAACCCAGCTACAAAAATAATTGAAGAATTTAATGCGGTTAAATCTTCGGAAAATTGTGAAACTATAAATGTACAGGTCGTTGCTGATTATGTGACAATCGCTTTTTACCAAAATGAAAACTCAAATATTCTAATAAGAAGAGAATTAATACCAACACACAATATAGAAAACATCTTGATTGATGATTTAAGAGTAAGATAGAATTTTTACTATATTATTATTTTTCAATTGAAGCATAAAATACATGAGCCGGTTTAAAAATAAATGATTTGAGAATTGACTATTGAAGGAATATCTTCAATCTGAACAACTATTCTGTAATATACGAATTTTTATATGAAAAAGCCTAAACTAAATTAGATTTTTTTGGTAAATTATCCGTCGCTAGGATAGTCGTAAAATTAATTACTATTTGAGATTCTTTAAGAGATTATATATTAATTAATATAATTATAGGTAATCTTATTAGTAAGTTATAGCATTTATATAAGTAATAGCTTGTCGGACTGCTATAAGATACCTGAAAAAGTTAGATTGAAATATAACAGATTTTTGACAAAAAAAAGTGAAGAGAGTACAGAAGAAAAACCAATTATAATAACTCCCTAAACTACCTTTTTCCTTTTTTGACTAGTACTATAGATATAATTATTTAGTTCATTTGTATGGATCCAACAAATGATAGTATTGACTCAGACAGATATAGGAATATTCATATCGTTTCCTATTTTATTAGAGTATATTGACATTACACTATCGAGACTAATACGCTATACTTTTTACTATCCTAAGTAATTTTTTATATTTTTAAAAGTTTTGTAAAAATAGAGATGAGTAGTATTTTTTCATCATTATAATAATACAGATACCATGAATATATTTCAAGTTTAAAAAGTAGCATAATCTTAATAGGATTAATGGCATCTCTGGATTTATATGCAACAACAAAATAATCCTACAAAAATACGAAAAGTAGAAAATAATATAAATCCTTTATTTGTAAATAGATGGTCTCCAAGAGCAATGTCAGGAGAAGAAATTTCTCATGATGACCTTATGGGGCTTTTTGAAGCTGCTCGGTGGGCACCTTCATCTTATAATAATCAGCCTTGGAGGTTTATATATGCCATGAGAAATACTGATCACTGGCAAAGATTATTTTCCCTATTAATAGATTGGAACAAAATCTGGGCCCAAAATGCTGCTGTAATAGTAGCTGTTATTTCGAGAAAGAATTTTGAATTTAATGAGAAACCAGCAATAACTCATCAGTTCGATGCAGGTGCTGCCTGGGAAAATTTGGCCCTTGAAGCCACTACACGAGGATTAGTAACCCATGGGATGCAAGGTTTTGACTATAATGAAGCACGAAAAGCATTACAAGTTCCAGATAGTTTTGATGTTATGGCTATGATAGCAATTGGTAAGTTAGGACAAAAAGAAAATCTTCCAAGTGATCTTCAAGAAAGAGAATATCCCAGTGATAGAAAATCTTTAAAAGAAATCGTGATGGAGGGAAAATTTATTGAAAGATCAATTGAATAGAAATACCATTTTTTATATGTTCTTATAAAAAACTTGAAATGGCTTTATGTTGTATATCAAAGTATTTCATGAAATACTATACATTTATCTATTAAAACTAAATTAGAATCTTTAAAGATACAATAAATATAATTATAAATTATTAACTTATTGTATATTAATATTTATTGTATCTTAGGACTCTATTAATTAAAGGAATGTTCAAACT
Organism: Nitrososphaeraceae archaeon; assembly: GCA_035630235.1. Lineage (GTDB taxonomy): Archaea > Thermoproteota > Nitrososphaeria > Nitrososphaerales > Nitrososphaeraceae > TH1177. The sequence goes on from DASQLB010000134.1 coordinate 2,935, forward strand.
AAAATTAAACAAGTCACATCAACTTGACCATGACTATAGCATAGTACATTTAATCGTAATAGACTAATTAAAAAAATTTTCTGGACGCCTTAAACTTCTATGGTAACATAAAAAAAAGAGTGATTAATTGTTTAATTTCAAGTCTAGATAAAAATATGTATGGTTAATTAGGAAATTCAAGTTATGTTCCTTGAGGTTTTATGGTAGAAGTTACATTACCAGCACTAGTTGTTTGAGAGGCATCTTCAGACATTGAACTTTCGTTTTGTAATAAGAGAGAAGTACCTTGTGGTTTTATGGTAGAAGTTACATTCCCAACCATAGTTTGTTCCAGAGTTTGATTTAATTGTGCAGTTATAGGTATAATTGTGATAAAAGAAATATTTATTATGATCAGGATTATCATGACGAGATATATTTTCATCATAATATTAATTAGTAGTAACATCTTATATAGGTTATAGTCATCGTAGGAATAAATAATTATTCTAGTAAGATATCTCTTTATACTTAAAAACGGAAGCTAATAGTACAAGATTTAATTTAAGAAAAGAGTAAGAATAGTAATTATTACTCTAATCCAATAAAATACAATTTATATATAGATGAACATCAATTAGTTCTTCAACTCCATAATAAAATATGAGTAATTATATTTACTAGAAATATTATAGATTAAATATGGTGAGGGAAAAATATGATTTTTTCATGTATTCAAGATAAAACCCATTTTATAATAGATATAAGACCTAAAGTAGAGCAGTTCTTACCACACATTTCAAACAAAAAAAACGAACGAATAGATATTTTTAATATCTACTAATGATGATATCAATTTTAGAATTATTATAAGAATAATTATTAATAATAAAAAATCGTCGTAAGCTAATGTATGTTCAAACTGTTATTCGGGGGAACAATCATTTATCCATTATTATACTATTAACAAATTTTCATTTTATCATACTACTTTATATAAAACTATAATGAAAATTGAAAATGGAAAACTATCAATAAGACCTACAAAATGCATAGAACTGAATGGGTGTGGACTATTCCTTATTCATTAGTAAAATTAAATATATTAAAAAATTTTTTTCTTAATGAAATTATGTTTGGATTAATTTTAAATTCGAATTGAATCAATTTTAATGTTTAAAAGCCTCGAGTAATATATAATAATATTAGAAAAATAATTTGAGATTAATTGTTTATACGGGAAAAGGCGGCACAGGAAAGACGGTCACATCCTGTGCAACCGCCATAGGCTTGGCTGAAATGGGTTATAAGACAATCTTGATATCTGCAGATCCTGCACATACAATTAGTGATGCATTGTGTCTTGATATAGGACATAATATAAAAAGAATTAGTTCAAATCTAGATGCAATAGAGATTGACCCATTAGTTGAAATCAGTAAAGATTATGTAGAAATTATCTCATCTATAAGTTCTTCTTTTATTAGTAAAGGAGTAAATTCAAGCATTGCATACGAAATAGCAATGTTGCCAGGTATGACTCAACTTTTTTCTTTGATTAAAATCGAAGAAGTTATCAGAAAAAATAATTATGAACAAATTATACTAGATATGCCTGCTTCAGGAGAGGCATTAAAATTTCTTTATTTTCCAAAATTAATGGGATCTATGGGGAGACATATATCTGGATTAACCTCTATGTTAAGTGGATTCGCGAAGATGTTCCAACCAATGTCTAACTATTCTTCTTATTTGGATTCATTTATAACTCAAACTGATATAATAAAGCGTCTTGATAATTTATTTCATATTTTATCCAATCAAACAATTACTAGTCTGCGCCTTGTGACTAATTTAAATAACTTTAGCGTGAAAAATGCCAAAAGAGCTCTTATGTCAGCTAACTTATTTGGAATTAACGTTGATCTTGTGATAATAAATAAGGTCGATGTTCAAGATGAAGATAAAAGAAGATTTTTAGAAAACACCAAGATCAACTTTTTACCTTTGCCTTGTCGAGAAGCAATACGTATGAAAGAGGAACTTCAGGGTATTGAAATGCTAAAACAGCACAATTATCATATATTTGGATCCGACGATCCTTCTCGTATTTTCTTTAATGAAAAAGTGTATTCTATTGAAGAAAATGACGATTCTATAACCCTCGAACTTAAAATCCCTTTTGCTAAAAATGCTCTTTTAGAAATTCAAAAAAAAAGTGATGAGTTAATGATAACTTTAGAACATGATAGAGGAATTCTTGCCAATATCATAATCTTGCCTTTCGCTGCTGTAACAATGAATCTTGTTTCTAGCAAAATTATTAATAACCGATTAGTAGTCGTATTAAAACGGTAAATAATAACGGGTCTGGTAATTAGATTTTTTTTAAATATCCAGATTTATATATAG
>DASQLB010000135.1:0-9715 GCA_035630235.1 Nitrososphaeraceae archaeon
ACAATACAATCAATCTCAAAATACTATATAGAACTGCAAAAAATATTGTTTATGCTCTTTGGCCAGTATTCAACATTTTATACGATACATAACTTATTGGATTACAAGATGAATATTGACATTTTATTGTTTGACAGAAACGCTTAACAAATCAATATTAATTGCAGAATAATACTACAACGATTGAGTTCATATCTATGTATATAAGATTTAAAAATCATACAACCAATAAATTCTTTATTAACTTTATTCTAATGTTTTAGTAGTTGTATCACAGTATGAAATTGTTCGTATATAATAGACCAAAATCGACTTTGTATACATATTTCTACAGAATTATAAAATTATGAGATTTCTAACTAGAATGCCTATTATTTACATATAAACATTGGCCATTATAGAAATATTGTACGTTATTAAAAAATTTTTTATAAATATTCTCAAAAAATTAGTTTTATATTAGATTTGATCTGATACTGATGATATGATAATAGAAGGATTAACAATTGCTACCATTATAGGAATTTGCGCTTTGATAACCTGGTATGCTAAAAATAAATTTCAACCTGAAATTGAAAAAGCGATTGAAGATCAAAAGAAACAAGAAAATAAATTATCCCCACAAATTATAAAGAAACAAGATCTCAAAAAAATCAAATAAATTTCAATCTTTATTTTCTCGAGAATACAGTTATATAAGAAAACAAAACGTTTCTAATATGATAGTATATTATAAAACCAGAAAGGTAAAGGTTTTTAAAATGTAACCCTATTTTAGGAACTAAATATATATAAATTAAATTGTTTGAGTTCGATTTCTTTAATTTGTGCCTTATCTTTACCAATTCAAAATTTGTTTTGCTGAATTTAACTTGTCAAAAATATCTTTAATGAAATGATCTGCAAATTGATCAAAGTTATATATTTCATATTTTTCTCTATATTCACGATTTCGTTTTTTATATTCGTCTTCAAGCCAAAGGTAGTCAGACTCTTTCAATTTAACAACATATCTATTTGTTTTTGATTTAGATTCAAACATATTTAGCATGAACAAACTTGCAAATTGAGTAAAATTCTTTATTTGATATTTTTCTATGTATTCGTCTTTGTGTATATCATAATTTTCTTTTAACCATATTTTAACATCTACTCTAATGGTTAATGAAGTATATCCACCAGAAAAATCTATTTTTATTGGATGCATTTCTGCTGAATAAAAACCTCTTTTGATTTCGTTCATTATTATTATTAATGCACTAGGTAAGAACATACCAGGGTAATATTCATCAGTTTGTTTCTGTAATTTCATGAGAATAGCAGGTTTTAATCCGACTGTGGCATACCCTTTAGTAGGCATCGAATCTCTAGATATCATCTCATTATTATTGCTTTATAAAAAAAGAAAATGGTATTTTAAAACTTTTTATACTATATGTCATTCAGGTTTTAACTTTTATATTTATCATTTTGAGCTTATATATCCCTTTAAATCTTCACCGTTGACGACATCATCTTCAGGCGGTACATAATTTATTACGCCATGTCGTTCTTTGCCAGGATATTTTTTTTGTGTCAATAGTGCTACAATTATGAATACTGCAAAAGATATTGGAGGTGGTAATAAAGTATCTATTCCCGCATACTCTGGAGGAGTTATAAAAAACATCATTACCCTTAGAGATGAGCCCACTACCAAAGATGCTATCGCTGCTGCCCAATTAGACTTCTTCCAGAATAAACCTAAGGTTAGTGGAGCCCATGCACCAGCAAAAACTATATCAAAAGCCAAAATCAAGTATATTCCAGGTCTAGGGATCATGAATCCCAAAATGAATCCTGATAGCATTATAGGAATTGTAATCAATCGAGTAGTTATCAACAATTTTTTGTCGTCTAAACCTGGCCGCTTTAATATAGTCCTCAGTAGATCTCTTTGAATAAGATTTCTCGCTATCACACTGGATATAGCCAATAATCCTCCATTTGCAGTGGACATTGAAGCTCCCAGTACTCCCATCAATAGAGCAGCTCCTATAGGAAATGGTAAATACTCTATTGCTAACGTTGGATATGCAGTGTACGGATCTTCGAGATTAGGTAAGAAATGTAATGCAACAATACCCATTAAACTAACAGGAACAATTATTGAAATTGTCAAACCGGCAGCCATAAGTGCTCCTCTTCTTGCTGTCTTTCCATCTTTTGCGGAAAATACTCTCTCCATAAAATCTAATGCTACAACGTCTCCTAAACCGAGTGCCAGAATTCCTCCCCAAACAGCTAAAGCACCATGTTCCATGCTAATTAGTCCAGATAGATCTAGAAAGCCTTCAGGTGCTGAACCGAGGATAGTACCAAAATCTACTCCAGAAAAACCAAACACAAAAAAGAGGAATGCTGCCCAGAAAGCACCCACTGTTAAATAAACTTGAAATATATCGGTATAGGCTGAAGAGAATAGCCCTCCCGCAAAAGTATAAACTAGTACCGCGAAAGAAACAATCAACATTGCCCAAAATAAGTCTATGTGTAATACAGTAGAAAGGATAAACCCACCAGCTGCAAAATTTCCTGCTACTAATATTATAAAACTTATCATTAATATAACTGAAGAAATTCCTTCCGCTCCCACACCATATCGTCTGTAATAAAAATCAGGTAAAGTTAGCATGGACATTTTATTTAATTTAGGTCCATAAACAATGCCTGTCAAAATTAAACATAAAGCTAAGCCTATGGGAATTACCGCGCCTGCCCAAAAACCAAATTGATAAACTAATGCAACATTTCCTAAAGACGAGTTTCCATCTATTGATTGAGCTGAGAGCATGGTTCCTACAAAAAAAAGAGGTAAACTCTTTCCAGCTACCATATATCTCTTACTACTTTTTTTGACAAGAAAGGATGTTAATATTCCAACAGTAAGAACTAAACCCATGAAAGATAAAACCGCTATACCATAAGCATCTATAACGACCAATCTCATTTAGTAATACTTTAATAATTATATAAACTCTATGTTTCTAAAATTTATATAAAGAAAATTTCGGTCCCTATTTAAACGTAGATTATAATAAGAACAATTTAAATAAGTTTATAGTTAAAAGTTCGACAGTCGAACGTTATAGATCTAAATCTAATTTAATTAGGAATATTTAATAATAAATAGTAATCATTACTAATTGACTAATATGGGAATGGAATTTTATGGTGATTCATATAAAGGAAATGACGAACCGATTTTTGTTGGAATTCCAACATTCTTAAAACTGCCATGGGTTCGAAATAATGATGAATTAAAAAAAATAAAACCTGATATGGCAATTGTGGGAGAGCCATTTGACTTTGGGACGACTATTCGTCCAGGCTCTCGATATGGTCCAAGAGCTATTCGTGCAGCTTCTACCGTACCTTCACCTCCTTATGAACACTTCAATATTGAAACAGGTGTTGATCCATTCGGTGTTTTCAAAACTGTTGACTATGGAGACGTAGTCGTATCACCAGGAGATGTAATTGAATCGCATCGACGAATGACTGCCAAGGTGAAAGAAATATTGGATATAGATGCAGTTCCAATTATTCTAGGCGGAGATCACTCAATTACATTTGCTAATGTCAGGGCACTAGCAAAAAAATACAAGAACATTGGAATGATACATATTGACTGTCATGCTGATTGTGCTCCACAGGGTCTCTGTGGTTTCAAATATGATCATGGTGCACATATAAGAAGAATTATGGAATTAGGATGTTTAAAAGGTAAGAATTATACATTAATCGGTCCTAGGGGTTATTGGCCAGGACCGGATCTTTACAAGTGGATGGCAGATCAAGATTTTCAGTGGTTTACAATGTTGGATGTAGAAGAGTTAGGTATAGACCAGATAGCTAAGGAAGCAGCAGATAGAGCTAACGATAATGTCGATGCTGTGTATGTCAGCTGGGATATAGACACTTTTGACCCCGCATATGCACCAGGTACAGGAGAACCAGAACCCAATGGCTTAACATCCAGAGAAGGAATGCGATTAATGAGATTGTTATCTACATCTTTTGATCCTGACAAGTTTGCATTTGATCTAGTAGAAGTTTCCCCTACTTATGATGTAAGTGATGTTAATTCATATAATGGCGGAATTACGTCTGGGTTAGCAAATAGACTGATCGTTGAACTTATGGCTGGCTTGTCACTGACAAAGAAAGGAGAAAAAGAAGGTAACCCAGTTAGACCTAAATTTTATAGCGGAAAAGGTCATACATATGATTTTGGTAATGGACCGAAGGCTGAAATTCCTAAAAGGAATAAATAATGATCCATATCGAAGTTAAATTTTTGGAGGAATTATATTATCCTTCTCTAACACCTATTTTTGAATTTCGTGATAAAAACGATGAAAGAATATTTTTTATTCTAATCCAAATTATACAAACCAAACTTTCGAAGGATCTTAAGATTAATGTTAATGAGGTACTTGCAATCTATTGTTCACACATAGTAAATGAGCTTCGTGCTAAAACATGCGTTAGTGACATTCAAGAAAAGGTAAAAAAACTATTATCGTATAAAAATGTCATGATGGGAGTTCCTGAGATGCTTAAGAATACTCACTTTACCGTTCAAGTAGATAATATTCCTAAAACACTGATAATACTAAAAGAACCGATTAAAATTATGCAATATACTATTATAGGAAATTAAATATATTTCTCTTTATTATAGAAATTATAGTATTTAGGCGTAATATTGTTTAATCAAATAATTCTAGATAATTTATTTTGATATAAATTAAATAATCAATAATAATGGTGCATAGGACGTTGTTGTTTTCCTAATTTATCAAAATAATGATCGTGTTTTTTCTCTCCTCCATCATGAGAATGTACTGTTCCATCTTCATGGGTATGTGTATTAAGTATTGGTTTTGCCATTAACACATCATCTATACCCAATAAAAGTGAAGAAACTTCAACTGCTGTCTTAAGAACTTGTTCTTTCACTATAGAAGATTCTATTATGTTATCAAAGACCTCCTCTACATTTCTTCTTTGAGCGTTTATTCCATACCATTTTATATTATTGTATTTTTTATTGCTATTTTGAATCTTAGATCTTAATTTCGTTTGAGAATCTATTACATTCATTCCCAAATTATAAGCAATGGTCAATGGTACTTCTTCTAATGCCTCCGCAAATTTTTGAATAACAAATTGTTCTCTAGTATTTATTGTATATGATATTTTCTTCAACTTGGATGCAATCACTGCTTCACATGCTCCTCCTCCTCCGACGATCTGTGGTTTCATAACAAAACCATTTGCTACTGTCATTGCACTAAGAACCGATCTATGAAGCTCATCCCTAATAATTTTTGAATTAGCTCTGAGCAATAATGTAACAGATTTTGGATTTTTACATTCAGCAATAAATACCATTTTATCATTACCAACTAATTTTTCGTATACTTTACCTGCATATCCTAGGAAACTTTCTAAATCAAGGATATTTACATCATTAGCAATCTTAGCACCAGTAGCTTTTTCAAGCCATATAAGATCATTTTCTTTTGCACGTTTAATAGATATTATTCCAGCCTTTGCAAAATATTCACAAGCTCTTAAATTGATTCCCTTTCTTGAGATTACAACATTCGCACCAGATTTTATAATACTTTGAACTTTATTCAATGTAATTTCGGATTCGGCTTTCACATAATTTTGAAGATCCCTATAGGAATTTCCAATAATTTGTGCTTCTGTCTTTGTTCTCATTGCTTCTAAGTCGTCATTTATAAGCAGGATTTTAGCATTTTTAATATCCCTGGGCATAGCACTACTATCAATTGTCTTATCAATTACAATGCCAGTGACTAATTCGCTGTCTGAAACATTTCCAGACTTTTCTTCTATTTTTATATCATAAATATCAATTTCATTTTTAGTTAGATCTCTAATATTACAAATAGCCTCCACAATTAATTCTGTCAAACGATTATTACAATCATCAAAAGAAAACGAGTGAATTTTTGTTCTCAGGCAAGTATCCACTATCTTTTTTAGGATATTAATATCACTGCTATCTGCTTTTTTTGAAATTTCATTAAGTATCTTGAGAGCTATTTCTAACCCCATACGATAACCATTTGAAATTGTGGTTGGCGAAAATTTCATCTCCAATAGTTCTTCAGCTTTTTCCAACAGTCCTCCTGCTAATAGTACAACAGTTGTAGTTCCATCCCCTACTTCATTTGCAACTGAATTTGAGGCATCAATCAAAACTTTTGCAGCGGGATGTTCAACGTCAATTTTACGTAAAAATGTACAACCATTCTTGGTTAATGTAACTTCTCCAAGTATATCTATAAACATCTTTTCTTTTCCACCTGGACCAAAGCTATTTCTAATTAGATTTGAAAGTAATCTCGAAGCTAGCAAATTCAATTTCCTTGCATCTTTTCCATTGGTACGTCGAACTCCGTCATTGAATAACCGTTGGATAGCCATATTCTATGATCTATGTGGATAGGAAGAAGAATATATGTAGTCCTCATTAATTCGTAGTTTACAAAAATTATTATATTCTCCTATAAAGAAATTTTGTATTTTACGAATTAAAGTATTTTAAAAAGAAATATGTATTTAATCAATACTTTTTTATACTTACTAATTAATTTATTAATTAATGTCTGTAACTACATCTAATCAAATAGAGGAAGCATCTAAGAAGGCTATTGAATCGTTGTATGGTTCCGATATACAAAACTTTAAGGTTAGAGTCTACTTTCCCTACACTACAGATCCCATACTTGATCGAAGTAATTCTTCCGATTCTAGGATAGATTCATGGGATGTTCAAGTAACATTCCTATTGGATGAAAACCAATATACCGTAGATTTAATAATTCTCAAGAAAAATGGCCAGATTATCTATTCAAGGCTTATTGATACTATGATACCACTCTAATTTTTTGTATGACTATGTTTAAAAAAATCCTTTTTGCATTTGATGGTTCTGCAGCTTCCTTGAAAGCTTCTAAATATGCAATACATCTTTCATCTCTTGAAAATTCAGATTTGATATTTCTCCATGTTATAGAACATATTAAGCAAGGAGGAGTTATAGGATTGAGGGCTAAGTATGGCGATGTTAAACTAATAGAAGGATATACAAGAACTAGAAAAAAAAATGCAGAACAATGGGTTCGACCTATACTAAAAGAAGCTACTGATAAGGGAGTAAAAGCCAGACTAGATATAGTAGAAGATGATGGTAATTCGTTAGTCGGAGTTATAGTAACATATATAGAAAAAAATAAGACTGATCTTGTAGTCGTGGGTACTAGAGGATTATCCAAGTTTAAACGCTTATTGATGGGTAGTGTAGCATCGGGAGTAGTTTATCATTCAAAATGCCCTGTCCTCATAGTCAAATAATTATTCTATAATAACAATCTATTTGTCTAATTGTAGTATTACTTAATTGTTTTTATGTTGAACTTTTAATAAAACTAGTCTGATAGTATTTTATAATTAATTTTTATTACGAATATAATTAGTTACGATTGTTTTTACAAAATCTGTTACTTCTAAACCGTTTTCCTTAGCTTTTTCATTGAGAGCATCCCAAATATTTTTGTCAACTTTTTTTATTGGATTAAAGACCAACCTTATAGTCATCAATCCCTTTGGAGCACCTCTTTTTACACCTAATCTTATCATCTGTTCATGTAACTCATTCTGATTTCTAGTATTAGTTAATTCTTCTTGGATAGTTTTAGGTTTTCTAGCGATCTGTATAGCTTCGTAGGATGTTATTTGTCCATTCTCTATATTTTCCCTTAATTCTCTAGATAGCGATAGAATGCTTATCCATTCGCTTATCGTACTTTTTGGAAGACCATATTTTTTGGATACTCCTGAAATTCCTGATCTATTTGAGTCAACAAGTTTTTTTACCATTGTTGCTTTTTCTATAGGTGATAAGTCTTTTCTAACAAGATTTTCAAATAGCGATGCTGCTTCTGCTTCTGGACCTTCTAAATCTGAAACTACTGCTGGAATTTCCTTTTCTCCTTTGCTAGATAAAGCCAAATATCTTCTTCTACCAATCAATAATTTGTATCTCTTACTTGAAGAATCAAAACGCACGACTACAGGCTGAAGCAATTCAAATTTGGATAAATGTAATTTAATTAAATTATCATCAATATCTTTTCCAAAAGAAAAATTTTTTCTCACATTTTCATCTGCAATATCAATTAAATTAAGTGGAATATTTTTAATTTTCATATATAATTACTAATTTAGAATTGTATATTAACATTACATTCTGATATTAAAAATTGGAGTTAGTTATTTCACTAAATGCAATAATCGTATAATACGGATAGATTTTTATAGGAAATTCGTATTCTACGTAGATTTTGATAATATTTATATCAATTAGAAAGAAATTATAGAAAAATGAAAATACAATTGAATCCTAATATCCCCCCTAACTTGTATGAAAATAAAAATATATTATCAAAATTAGTATTTTTGTCATATCATATTGCGTCATACAAAACTATTAGTGAGTCGATGGGTTTTAACAGTCAGGATATCTCAGTTGATGAAATATACGATTTTATCCAAGATTTGAAATTAGATATCACCAATAGAGTTCCTGAAGTAGATAGAGTGGAAATCAGTTTTTGTTTTAATATATTAAAATCTATGGGAATATGCCATTCAAAATAAGAAATTTCTTTTCTATTAAGAAATTCAAAGAATCTACCAAAAATATAAAATCTTGTACAAATGCAGAAGTATGGGTCATAAAAGGAGAAAATTATGCAAATCGAAATAATTTGAAAGAGGCAATTAAGTGTTTTGACATTGCATTTACTCTTGACAATAAAAATGATTTTGCATTAGGTGATAAAGCGTTAATGTTAGACAAACTAAAGAAATATGATGAAGCTTTGAACACTTTTTCTCAAGCCTTGGAAATAAATCCTAATAATCCTATAACTTGGCACAATAAGGGATTAACTTTGGCTAGACTAAATAAACTGGAAGACTCTATATATTGCTTTAACAAAGCATTAGACCTTAAACAAGATTATGCTAAAGCGTGGTACAATAAAGGAAGATGTTTGGAAAAATTAGGAGAATTAGAAAATTCTCAAAACTGTCTAACTATGGCAAAAAAGATAGATCCGTTTTTATTTACAAAAATAAAAAGGTAACTTTATACAAATGGCTATTTTCAAAGACAAATATTATGAAGATAGAAATAATAAGTTATCATAATATATTAAATAAAATAAATAGGCATCTGATAAACATCATACCATATGATTCTGACTTTATCTAAAACTGTACAAAATTTTGTCAATTACTTGTTCTCATGAATCAGGTAGAAACTTCTACTAACTTGATAAACTTGGTAGTACTTATTCTTCTAGTCACATATGAATCGATGATTTCCGAAGGATGCGATGTTTCTTCAAGGTCACATATGATAGAATTAAGAGTTTGCTTTTAATATAAGTACATATAGTTGTCTTCAAACTTATTTAATATTCCCCTCTATTCTTTTGTTACAACATCCATATCTTTTCTAATTTCTTTTTTTATTCTGTCTGATAATTGTTCATCTCCTTCCTCTCCAGATTTTCCAACAATATTTGATTCATCATCGCTATATTCATTTTCTCCTTTACTATCA
>DASQLB010000136.1:0-10851 GCA_035630235.1 Nitrososphaeraceae archaeon
AATCATCAACATGGAGATAAAAATCCACGTGAATGTTTCGACGGAAGGAAATTCCATTATTCTATTTATCAAAAATGCATTAAATCTTTCTATGACAGTTTAGGAGTTATAGAAAAAGACATAGCCGAATATCGTTTGTAATAACCCTATATAACTAATTTTTTAATACACTTTTAAATATCATTCAAAAATCCAAGATTTCTGATATTTCATATTATAGATTACTTTGTTTACTCTCTAACTTACAAAATAGCTGAACCCGAGAAAAGTACGGGATCGTCGGGAGTAATACCGATAGCGGTTCTAAAAGAGGAGTCCAGTGTAGAAATAGTAGTATCCTGTATTTAGCTTTTATTATTAGAAACTTATTGAGATATTCACAATATTGAATTCTATAGAAATATCTCAAGGAGGAAATAATACCAATAACGGCGCAAAAATAAGAGCCTAAATTATAATAATAAAGTACATAAAATAAAGATAATTTTTAAAACTATTTTAACTTTCCAAGACCCATCCCAGTACATCTATTAGTAGGTCATACTCTTTAGCCACATCACACTTATCCAAAGGTATTTGACAATTCTTGGAATGCTGGAACCTAATTTTTCGTAGTTCTTCAACTTTGTTTCGAATTTCTTGTTCGCTTCTCATCTTGTACACTCCATTTAAGAGTAGTTATACCACCAGTAAATATAAAGATGGATGTAAACTACTTATCAGAAAGCACTACCTTAAATTTAGCATTTATTATTATAAACTTATTTTCAAATTATTTTGTTCTAACATTTAACTACAGATATATTTTGAATGAAGATAATAATTAAAATCCGTTATTTATTAAAAGATAATTTTCGAATATTATAAAAAATAAAGAGATGAGATTGTTAAGGCCTCAATGGAGGGTTGTCAAAGCAAAATGCAGCAATTGCAAGTAATATATCCGTTCCTTCTATAGATAAATTATTAGACCATGCATTAGTGCATTAGGGGTTAAAGGAAAACCTGGGCTTTCTATGCATCTAAAAATTCTATTGGGATATAAAATAAAATTTGAAGGATAATATCATGAAGGTTTCTGCAAAATCTTGTATTAATGAAACCCTATATATTATAATTAGATAAATAAAACAATAGTTTGATAGAAAACAAAATGATAATAATATTAGAAAAGGAATGAATTTTGATGAACCTATAAATAATATGATTGAGCGATTAAAATCAGAACATCGTAACTTTGAAAGTAAACTACAGGCAGTAGAAGAAGCTATTAACAGTAATAAAGATATTAAATTTGCTGCAAAAATAATAAGAAACATGAGTGAGGCTATTATACATCATGCAGTTGAGGAAGAAGCTAGACTCCTGAGAGTTATAATGCATAAAGCAAAAGATGAATCTTCTGAATCAATTAAAATTATTCAAGAACATAATTGGATTGTAAATTTTTTTAAAATTAACCTCGTTGAAATAGAAAATAGGAAGAATTTAGATGTACAACCTTCATCATCACTAAGGTATAATGAAGATACAAAATCTATAAATGAATTTATTTTAAACTTGAGAAAGCATTTTCTAGAAGAAGAGAAAATTGTATTTCCTCTTGTATTAAAAACAGAAAATACATCTTCATAATTTTAAAATAGTAATTTCTAATCAAATTATTTCAAATTTCACTCATTTTATAATTTTTATAAAATCATGGAAAAAACTGTAGAATAAAAGAAATAAATCTAAAAAATAATGAAAAGTATAACAATGAATTTTATAAAAAACTATAAGTTGTATTCGATGATGATGAATGTATTTAGATTTTATTGTTAGAAACTTATTATATTTAAAATTAAAATAATTGTAAAACGAAAGCTAAATTTAATAGATTGTTTGAACAAATAAGATAATAATCAAGCTTTGGATTGGGCATATTTTTTCTAACCTTGAAGAAATAAAACCATGAAAATATATTGGTTATATTCATATGTGTTTTACTGATGAGAGAAGTCAGCAAAACCGATTACGCTATCAAAGATATTGATGTTAATATTTCAGAAATTACTGATGGAATTTATAGAATTTCAGGATTTGTAAATACCTATGGAATAACATTTAATCAATTTTTAATTGATGATGAAAAACCTATGTTGATTCATACTGGACCTATAGGCATGTATAAAAATATAGAACAAAAAATAAAAGAAGTTATACCTTTAGCAAAATTGGCATATGTATCTTTTTTGCATTTTGAAAGTGATGAATGGGGAGGAATGGAATTTTTAGAATCTGCAGATGCAAAATTAGTATGTAGTGATTTGAGTTCGAAATTGAATCTGATGGGATGGTATAATATTCCTGTAGACCATATATCAACATGGGATAATGATACTCTAAAGACAGGTAAAAAGCAATTCAAATTCATCATGACTCCACATGTACATCATTGGGATAGTATGATGATATTTGAAGAAAATTCAAAGTCATTATTTACCTCTGATTTATTTATTCAACCAGGAAACAATAAATCTGTTACCTCTGATGATTATTCAGAATCAATGATTAATCTTTATAGGAATACAGGAATCTTTGCTGGTGAGAAACCTGTAAGAAATACAACTAAAAGACTTGTTGAATTTTCGCCAAATATGGTATATCCTATGCATGGTTCATGTATTGATAAATCGATATTTTCAAAGTATACTGAAGCTATAATAAAAAATGATTTTGCTTATTCTGGAATAGTATTAGGACAAAAATTAGAAAATACTATCTATTAATATTTGAGTATTTAATATGAAAGTGGTTAAATACCGATAGCGGTTCTAAATAAGAGTCTATGAGATATACTATTATCTAATATTTAGCTTTTATCATTAGAAACTTATTTTAATTATCAAAGAAGAAATCAAATTTGTAAAAAATATTTTCCAAAGTTTTTCATATCCATAAATTTCAAATTTACAGAAAATCAAATCAATGATATTATTAACTTTCATTTTGTTGAATTATTTGTAATAGCTTACTTCTTGTGTTCAATAATAATTAAACTTTTGATATTAAATAAAATTATCAAATTATTTTTTCAATATTTCTTCATCTTTTTTCACTATTTTTGAAAATGTTTAATTAGATAATTAAGATATAATTCAATAATTAATTTTGAAAATACCAAATTTATTCTTATTATTAAGTTTAATCAGTTTTCTTAGTATAATTTTGATTACTGGTTCTACTCTTAAAAGTTATACAAATTTTTATGAAAATAACAACCATATTCTTTTAAAACTTCCTACAATTTATGCCCAAGATAATAGTGGTGACTTAGAAGATGGTGATATCTTTCCTGATTTTAAAACAGAAGATAATGGAGGTAAAGAAGATGGTGATATCTTTCCTGATTTTAAAACAGAAGATAATGGAGGTAAAGAAAAAGATGGAGGTGGTGATGGAGGTAAAGAAAAAGATGGAGGAAATGAAGGAACAATTAACGAAAATACTAATGATTTTAGCCCCTTATCCTCTGGTTCGCCAACAAACACAGATGATAAAGTAAACCCATATGTTAAAGTAAACCCATATGGCTCACCAACAAACACAGATGATAAAGTAAACCCAGATAATGAAGTAGGCCAGCCTTTAGGTCAACAATCAGAACAAAAAGATGAAAACTCAGTCCAAGTAGACCAACAGTCAGGTCAACAAGTATACCAACAAACTATTGGTACTAACCAATCTGAACAACAAACTATTGGTAATGAAGTAAACCAAACTGAAGAACATCAAACTATTGGTACTAACCAATCTGAACAACAAACTATTGGTAATGAAGTAAACCAAACTGAAGAACAACAAACTATTGGTAATGAAGTAAACCAAACTGAAGAACAACAAAACACAGGTGAACAAGTAGACCAACAGTCATCTCAACAACCATAACAACAAGCATTTGGAGTAAATGTTGAACAAAAAATAGTTCAAGCCGTAACTCTGATTGCCGAAATGTCTGATGACTCAGGAAGTGAAGAGTCTTCGGATGTTCAAGAAGTAATTAAACAAATTGCAATTCAATTTTGCAATATAAATATTCTTTTTCAAATCAATTGATTTAACAACAATAAAACCTATTAACTTTTAGAATTTGATATCAATAAAGGCTACAATTATGTTAAATGATTTACTTTCTTTGAGACTTTGAGTCACTTACAACAACAGTAAGATTGTCGGGAGTAGAGTCCTGCGTGTAATACGGTTCTATAATGAGATTTAGCTTTTATTATTTTCAAAAGACAATATTTAAAATAGATTATTATTAAAAGATTCTTATGAAACAAAAATATTTTCTCATAACATTAATTGCAGCTTTTACATTAGGCGTACTATCTATAAATGGAGGAATCACTTTTGCCCAAGAAAAAAATGAAACATCAGAAATTGATGATTCTCCTTTAATTACAATACCACAAATAGACGAGTCAATGGAAACAAACAATACTTCACCTCAAGATGAAGATAAGATACCTTTAATTGAATAGATAATCCCAACAATGAATTTCAAATTATTTTTAAATTTTACCTTTCCATATTGATAATCAAATTAATTTGATATAATACGGTAAACACAGTACTATAATCTAGTCATATATTTTAATAAGAGGGGGTTCTACTCCATTTTAAGCAAGCTGGTCTGGAGTAGTGCTCTCCATGTAGTGGGGTTCTATTACATTGTATTTACCTTTTATTTATTAGAAACTTATCATAGAATTGTTTTTGTTAATATCAGAAAGTAAAAGAAACTTGAAATATGTTAAGAATGGAATTATGCTGATAGTGGTGCTAAAAATACTGTTAATTTGTCACCAGTTATAGGAGAATATTTAGTTATTACTGATTCTCAGTTATTTTTTGTTGTAGTCTGTAATAATTCTTCAATTTGGTTATGCATTTTAAGAAAGTTTAATCCTTTTTCTGTTGTTTTATATTTATTAGCCCCTTCGAGATATTCTATTAGGTTATTTTCAACTAAAACAGAAAGATATTCCTTTAATTGCCCAAAACTTAGAAAAGCTGTGTACATTATTTTTGTCTTGGATGTTCCTCCATTTGCAGCGTCCAATATATTTCCCACTATTTCTGTCCTACTCCTATTTCCCATGTTATTAGAAATGTAATTTACTTATTTTAGTATTAATACCACAAGAAAAGTTAAGATAACTATAGTAAAATACTATTCATATTATTTACAAATAAAAGTTAGTATGGTTCTATCACTACATTGGATTAGCTTTTATTATTAATAACTTATTTTAAAATAATTTTTGAAAGGTCTGAAATCAATAAAAATTCTCGATTTCTAGCCGTAGGGAGTTGAATAGTCATGGTTTCAGTGTTCAATACCTAACAGAATTTAATATTAGTAGTTTTTAGATATTTTTATCTGCAAATAGAAGCCCTCAAAGGGACCTGTTCTACACTCATATTTCTTATCGTCTTTTGGGTATTTACTATAACTATTATCGCCATATTTGTCATATTCTTGAGTCATTACTGTATTTGAAAAACCATTGTTCTGGTTCAGAAATGGCATTATCATTAACATTACCAATGAACTTGCTAAAAGTACAAAGGTAAATTTTTCTGACTTGTGCATATCTTTTGTTACAAAAGAAAATATATTGAACTACGAATAATAGTAGAATAACATATTCAATATAGTAGATTAGGGAATGACAATTAAGTTTTTCATTAATTAATCATATTCTTCAAAACAATACTTAAATATTATATATTTTGAATTTTCTCCTGTTATTATTTCATAATCTTTTTTATTAGGATTGATAAAATTAATTTGTTTTATTTTTACAAGGCTATTCTTCTTTCTTACAAATTTTGTTCACAGTTATTAAACTGCGATAAATTAAATCAATCACAGCGTTTAATTTTAAGAATGAAATGAATAAGAATAAATGTAAAAAGTAGAGAGAGTATTTTTGTGAATCTTAACCTCTCTACAGGTATATTTAATATTGAAGATAATACTAAACATAAATTTGAAATTATTAATACATCAGACATATTTGGCGTTATTAGGTTTTTAAAGGTAATATTATCAAAGAGATATAACTTCTTAATAGTGAAAATTGTAATTATAGAATTAAATTGATATGTCAGAAATAACTTCACTTTTTATTTCGATTGTAATCCTTTTTTTCCCTGATCTTCTTAACAAAAAATACGTATTTAATTACTTGTGGGAAGTATTATCAAAATCTTATAAAACTGATGTTGAACCTGTTAAGAATTTTTTTATGGGTTTGGATTCAAATAATATTGATAAAGTTTCTAAAAAAGAGATAATAACAAAATATTTTGGATATGGATTTTCTGTTATTGGTTTGTATATTGCAATAATAATTACTTCATTTTCGATTATAGGTATAATATTATCAAATGTTGGTAATTTTTCTATTATTACTGTTAATTTAATAATATTTATTATTTTGATAATTTTGGTATTTGAGATTCAATATCTTATTTCTCAAAATAAAGAAGATAAAGAAAAATTACATGTATATAATTCAAAACTAATGCTCAAACTAAAAATAATAATTGTGGTAATTAATTTGTGTCTTACTCTCTTTAGTCTTTCCTTAACGAATAATTAATAAATTAAATATAAAATAAAAGATTTAAAACTCAAAATTTAAAGCTTGTTTTTGTTTTGTATGATGATGTCAATCCAACTATGTATGATTTCTTGTATTTTCCTTTCAATTTTGTACATAACATGAATTTTTGATTTGTAACTAATGAAAAGTTTTCAAATGCTAATCTGTCAAGATCAATCCTTTTGCAAATTTTCACACAGACCATATGTATTCTAGAATTAATTTTGAATTTTTTTTAATATTAGCAAATTAATACTTGTAATTCTTTACTTCTCATTGAAAAATTTAATAATTAAAAAAGTGTGACTCTTCTTTGTATTTGCAAATTGGATACCCAAGAACAACTAAAAAACAAAATAGCAGTAAGTCCTAAATCATTGCGTTACATATAATATTTATGTCCGATGCAAAATCTATGTTTAAACCAAATGATACAATTGTAAGTAAAAGGGGCTCTGGAATTTTACTTGTTTTTGGAATTTCAATTTTGATTATTGGAGTTGTAACTACACTTTATACATTGAATAATAATTTTGTAATTTTTTTATCAGGGATTGGAGTAATACTATCTATTTTTTCCTTTATTTACATAATACGACAATATGAAAGATCTATTATATTGAGACTAGGAAAATATCATAAACGAATAGGTCCTGGAATTAATTATAGAATCCCATTTATCGATAATGTCTTGGTAATTGATATCAGAGAAAGGGTGAGAGAATTTAAAGCCGAAAGAATGTTGACAAAAGATAACGTTCCTGTTACAATTGATGCGATTTTGCGCTATAAGATAATTGAGGATAGAGCAAAGGATGCTATTTTAAATGTAGAAAACTTTAATGAAATGATTCAACAAGTTTCACAAACAACATTAAGAAATAATATTGGATCATCGTTATTTCAGGATATTTTATCTAAAAGAGAAGAAATAAACCAACACATTAAATCAATTATATCCAATGAAGCGAGTAATTGGGGAATAGAAGTTGCAGGTGTTGAAATTCGTCAGGTAATCATACCACAAGAGTTAGAAGCGGCTATGTCAAAACAGGCGCAAGCTGAACGAGAAAAAAATGCTCGAATTATATACAGTGAATCGGAAGTTCTTGTAGCAAATAAATTTAATGAAGCATCAAAAGTATATATAGATAATCCTGTTGCATACGCATTAAGACAATCAAATATGTTGTTTGAATCTATAAAAGTTCAAGGTAATACAATAGTAATGGTTCCTTCTGAAACTTTGAATTCTATGGGTTTTGGGAATTTGGCTATGACTGTAGCATATCTTGAAAATACTAAAAAAGCAGCAGCTACTACGGAACAAAAAGAAAATAAAAATAAAAATTGATTGTTGTAAACACAATTTTTCAAATAAGCGGTTTAGGTTTAACAAATGTTCTAAAAATTAAATGCAATGTAACACCTGAGAATTGCTCTTTAGGATGTTGGTGTTCATTAAACCTCATTGAGTGAGTGATCAATAATAAAAACAAGTGGTTTTATCAATTTTATAGTTAAAAATGAATAACGAACTAGATCTAAAAGAAGTTACTTTTAACAATATAATTCAAGGATTATCTGATATTGGGTTTATAATTGAAAAAAAAGAGGAAAATAAAAATCCTGAATCAAAAATACAGTTTGAATTACTTTTATCTACAGGCAGAGGATACCGTTTTCCTTTTCGGATCACTTTTACTAACATATTAAAGGATGTATTTGTGATTAGTTCAAATATTTCGCTTAATGAAGAAGATGCAAAATCAATACAATCTATGAAAAAAAGAGATCGGGAACAAATCTTTATGGATTTAAGAAAGTTAGTTTTTCCCTTACATGTAAATATAGAAACTCCATTCCCAAGAATATTTCTATATAAAGAAATTACCTTTGATTCTATTTCTACTAATAAACAATTTCTAATTGATGAAGTATACAATTTTAGAAATGCTATGGAATTAGTAAAAATCAGATTTGATGAATTATATTATTCATTTTATCCTGAAGGATCAAGAACAGATTATTCAAATTAATGTATTTCAACTAGTAATAAATTTTTTTAAATATTCGATTACAACGGCTACTATTTTAATTCAATCCAACGCAATTACCTTTCTCTATTAATTACTTTATAGTATTAAATCAATTATATCTGCAATCCTGAAACTACCTGTCTCAGAATTATCTGTGTAAAAAAATTTTTATATATTGTATCGATTAATATGCATGTCTAAAGTTGAAAAAATGTAATTCTATTTTACTTAATTGTTATATTGATTTATTTATCTTTAACGGCAATAAGACTAGGTTATTATAAAACAAAAGGAGAAATAGACTAATAAAAATGAGAAATAAGATTTGGTTAATAAACAACCTAGTTAATCATCAAATATTCAATAATATCATAACTGTTGTTATACTTTTACAAGCCGCAGTATTGGCATTGGAAACATTTTCCGAATTTAATAATTATATTTCCTTATTTGAGTACATTAATGCATTTGTCTTATCTATCTTCATTATTGAAGCAATATTAAAGATGGTTGCGCTTTATCCATATCCCTATCGTTATTTTAAGAATGGATGGAATATTTTAGATTTTACAATAATAGTCGTTTCACTGCTACCGCTTACAGGCGGTTTTACCACAGTTGCTAGATTGATCAGGCTTTTACGAGTTACACGTCTCACAAATAGATCGAGGGAGATGTCAGTGATGGTTATGACAATAATCAAATCCCTACCAAGTATGATTAATATATTTTTACTTTTATCTCTTCTCTTCTTTATTTATGGTATCGCTGGATATCATCTATTTAGTAATATAGATTCAGAACATTGGGGAACATTACCAAAGTCCCTAATAACATTATTCAAGATTTTAACTTTAGAAGGTTGGGTTGAGATAATGGGATCAGTAACAGATGTCAATCCATTAAATGGGATTTTCTTTGTAAGTTTTATTATAATAGGAACATTTATCGTTATCAACATATTTGTTGCTATTATTGTAAAGAAATCTGAAGAAGCGTATAAACATATACAACAGGAATTTTCAAATACTGTAACCGAGAATGAAATACTACAAGAGTTAAAAGAAATTAAAAGAACAATGGAAAATCTTGAAAAAAGAATATCTAGAGATAGAGAAGAAAATATTACTTGAAATGAATAATAACAAAATTATACTTGTAACATATATAGAATTCACTTTTAAATTGCTATTATTTCAACCAACTAAATATAGAGCAAACATTAATCTAAGATTAGATAACATAATTTAGTGAGAAATAAGTAGGGTCAAACACCAAAATAAAAGATTGAAACAGAAGTTCATGTAAATTTTGATCACTTATATTGAAAGTCAATAAAAATAATGGTATCGACTTGAATTAATCGATGACTAATTTGTGTCCAGATTGTTATATATAATGGAATAAAGTTAGAGCTATAATAAATCCAAAAGAAGAGGAAAGTCCAATATGTAGTTCTACTCGTTTATATGCTTGAGGTATAAGTTCTTCAGTAATAAAAGCCATAAGTGCGCCAGCAGCGAAGCTTATAATCATTGATAGCTGTTCAGGACTTAATGGTTTTTCCAAATACCATCCTAATGGACCGCCAATAGTAACTATAATAAAAACGTATAACCATTGTTTAAAAATCTTCGAGTTATGTCTTGAGTCATCAACCATACGTTTTGATCCTTCCATAGTTGCTGTTAAATTACCTAGAAATAGTGCTATAACTGCAGGCATTAATTCAGGAAGATTTAAAGCTATGATGACACCAATAAATATCGTTTCCGGAAAGCTATCTAGAAATGTCCCTATAATAACAATTTTAGAGGAGCTATTATTCTTGTTATTGGTTTTAGATTTGTATCTTGTCTGAAGTATCCTATTGATAACACTGAAAACAACCGCCCCAACTACAAAACCAACTACCATAGTAATAAACGAGCCTTCTCTTATTGATTCATCAATTAGTGAAAAAGCTATTGTTGCAAAAAAGATTCCAGCCGAAAATGCAGCTAAATCTGCTCTAATTCTTTCTGGATAATGAATAAAAATGGAAAGAATTGCGCCGATAAGAAAGGCACTGGATACTGTTACAGACAGTAATAGTGTATTGAAAATTTCTAAAATATCAGTATCCATAATCACACTATTTAAAATTAATTACC
>DASQLB010000137.1:0-5567 GCA_035630235.1 Nitrososphaeraceae archaeon
ATTGCGGTCACCGGGATTTGAATTCCCGCTTTGAATAAAGTCCCGGGTTGCGGGCTAACTTCGCATGATATATGCATGGAAGGCCAGTGTCCTAACCAAACTAGACGATGACCGCAATTCATTATTTAAGAAAATCAATAGATATTAAATCTTCCCATCAATCAATAATTATGACTTCATTTCAAAATTTATGGATATTTCAAACTAAAATCAATATCTCCTCCATGAGCTTGAAAAGTGGATGTTTGTTTATATGCAAAACTTCCGTTTACTTGAAAACTAGAGGATTCATCAGCAATTTTATTCCATACATTATCTATTCTGTTATCTTTTTCTATTGTTTTTTGATCTTTTAATGTTACAGTTCCATTTCCAATTATAGGATAAATACCCTCCTGGGAATCCACAAACCCTTCTGGTCGTGTTCCAATTTCTCCAGATGCAATACGTATCTTGTCTAAATTGATATTATAATTAATATTTTCAAGAATTAAAGTCCCTTCATTTGGATTATAAACATCAAATATTGTATTGATTTTAATATTATTATTATCAATATTTGCAACTGAAACATTTTTCAGTGAAATTTCTAAAGCTTTTGCTTCTGTCACGGCTCCTTGGTTAAATTTTGGAGGACTAATTTTAAAATCAGATTCTTGTGAAAATATCATTATTATAACTGCTACTGCAATAATCCCAATCGCAGAGTATATAATTTTTTTATTTATATGACCTACTCTATTCTTTTTAAATATTTTTGTAATTGATGATGATATTTCGTTGTTAATTTTATGCTTAATATTCTTACTATATTTTGTTGGTGGTGGTCCTCCTCCAACTGGCTTGTCATCTGGTGATGGTGGTCCTCCTCCAACTGGCTTGTCATCTGGTGATGGTGGTCCACTTTCTGTTGAACTAAAGGCGAGAAATCTAGAATTGTCACTTTTATTATTTTTAACATCGTTATAAGAGATAAAGAAATTCGAAGTATCAGGAAGATCATTCTCTTCTTTGTTATCCATTTTATTATTCAATACATGAATTACAAATTAACATAATTTAATAATTTTCATTAAAATTCATAATAATCTTTATTTTATGTTAATTTTCTTTTTTAATCCCTACAATTCTTTTTTCATACAATATTCTTTCTCCCTTTTTAACTTGTATTATTCTGGTTGCTGGAATAATCTCAAAATTTTGTGAAATCTCCATAAATTTTAAAAGAGGAATTGAAAGTATTGTATCAAAATCTCGATATGAAATAGTATAGATATCTGGATTATCAGCGTATATTGCTTTACTTAAAATTTCTTGAAGCCTCCCTTTCTTCTTCCCCATGAATACTAATTCTTCTTTTTTCTATTAAAATATTAATAAAAAATAAGCATCATGCTACTAATATAAAAATTTAAAGTACCAAGTTGATAATAAAATAATGGAATTATCAAAAATATTCGAACATTCTATGCTTATTTATGATGATAAATGTTCATCGTGTTATAAATTTGCTCTTTTGGTTCATAATCTTTCTAATGGTTGGATAAGAATTGAAGGTCATTATTATTCAAGTAATATTCATTTAATTAATAAATTACTTTTTCCGGCTAATTATGATCCAAAGAAAATGTTTTGGTTAGTTAATAAAAAAGGAGCTTGGGGAGCACGTTCTGCTCTAATACCTTTAATTGTAGAGGTTATTCGTGGAAGACTTAAATCTCATATTGAAATTAAAAGAAACTCTACAATGGATAATACACTTAGTTGTAGGTTAGATTCTAATTCTGTCTGTTCAAGTTACTTTAATACATTTAAGAGAATTCTAGGAGTATTACGAAACACTGGGAAATTTCCTTTTAATTAAAAATATTCAAATAACCTTATCCGGAGTTCCGGAGTTTGTTTGTCTATTATAATCATCTTCAATCCTAACTATATCATTTTCATCAAATTTTCCATAGGATATTTCTAATATTATACAATCCTCTTCTAATGCTGTTATCCTATGTTTTGCACCACAAGGAATTGTTATATTTTCGTTTTCTTTAACTACAAGTTCTTTCTTGTCAATATTTATCTTAGCTTTTCCTTTTACAATTTTCCAGAATTCACTTCTATGTTGATGGTACTGGAGACTCAATCTGGAATTTGAATTAATATAAATTAATTTGACAGTACAATTCTCATTCTCATGGAATTTTTCAAATTTTCCCCATGGGCGACTTTCTGTATAAATTCCCATTAGTATTAAATCATTAGTTCTAATCTTATAATAATTACTAATGAATATTCAACATACATTCAATAATTATAATGTTGTATTGGGAATGTATAAAAGAATCATTAAAATTAAAATTATTAATTAATGTCTGAAATACATTTTACTGAAGGAAATTTGATTATTCTTTACTCTATCCATAAAAATTCCTCTTTACAATTGCCTAATCATATTCTTGAAAGAATTGAACATTGTAATAGACTGTATCAGATTATTTTAAAATCAAAACCAGATTCTAATAAAACTATTATATTAATAGTTGCTGAACCTCATTATTCTGAATTAATAAAAAAAGAATTGATCAATAGACAGATAAATGAAGAAATTATAATAATTGATTCGGATTCAAATAAAGTATCACATACTTTTGATAATCTTAAAGAATTGCTTAAACAAAGGATTAATCCACCAGTAGTATATTTTGTAGGTTCGGTTTGGCTAAAAGATGTATTTGATTCAATTGTTAAATCAGAGTTTAAAGAATACAAAATTCAATTTGAAGGCGCATTAGACCACCGTCCTGTCATAGAAGTAGAACAAGATAAATCCCTTGAAACTCCCAGAAAAGGAAAAGAGCACTTTAAACAGGCAATAAAAAATAAAGCATTCGATATGTTATTAAATTATATTTTCCCAGAAGACCGCAAATAATTATCTTTCAAAAATAAGAATTAAAAAAGAAGTTTTAGTGAGAAATACACTAATTAATAAAATCTCATTAGGTTTTATCGAGCTAACTTGGATTCTTTAGCATACAAGTCCGCTACTTGTTCTTTAGTAAAAGCAAAATTCCATACCTGTATATCATCTAATTGTCCTGTATAATTACCATTTATCTTTCCCTTTTCAGCTAAAGAATTTGCTCCTAATCTTATTGTCTGTTTTCCTGTAGTATCAGGCGTTATTCCTGTCTTTGTTGCGTTAGTTGCAACCTCAAGACCGTCCATATATAACTTTAACAAATGTGTTTTTTCGTCAAAAGTTAGAATTGCATTGTGCCATACACCATTGGCATAGGTACCTTGAGAAGTAATATAATTATCATCTCCACTGGAGGCCTCAAATCCGCCTCCAACTTGTTCTCTATTGTTAAGCCATATTCCATAGTTAAGATTAAATCCAGCCCTGTCACTTCCAAATCCCCCTTTATTTAGTAAAAAAGCGTTATTTCCTGAAGTGACGTTCATTGCTGTATTAAACCATACAGATACTGTAAAACCATTTAGATTAATATCACGACTATTAACAACATCTGCATAATTAACACCAGAAAAGTCTATTATCTTAGAGTTCTTAACAACAGGGGAATTATTCTCTTGAGCAAATATCTCTAGATTTAATATATTATTTTTGTAGTTTTCTGTCAATCCAAAGTATAACAATAAAATAACAAAACTAGAACCTATGATGCAAGAAATTTTTCTATTCATTTATAGTTTGATAATTTTTATAATTTAAATATTTTTTCTTTTTATCTAATAGAAATAGTAAAATAGAAATATAAAAAGTCAGATTTTTGGGGTATAAATTTACCAACTAATTTTTTTAGGAGATGTAAGTTGCTTTTCCAATTCATCTAATCTTTGAATCGAATCTGGGTTCTTACGCAATTCCGAAAAAGAGTCATCATTTCTAATTCTTTGCATCACAGCAATTACCTCTTCTTCTGTTACACCATGTTTTTTATCATATTCTATTTGCTTTGTGCAATTAGACAAAGTACTATATTTTTTAAAATTGCGCTTCTCAAATGAAGTCGCAGTTGGTGATAACCCCTTTACATAACGAACAATCACCTTTTCAACATGTTCTAAATGCCACTCTCTCATAGCAAATCTATTAGGTTTCATAAACATACCCACACCTATTTTTGCCAAAAAGGATATTTAAATTAATATACAAATTATATCATGAAATCGTTATATTTATAATATATAAAAGTTTTTTTCATATGTTAATATGCTTTATTAAAATTTTTAGAAAATTGTTCCGATATATAGTCTGATAATTTAAGGTTATCTTCCCCTGGTATCTTTGCGATTTCGAACCTTTCTTTGACCTTTAATAACGTAGCCGTTGCATCGATTCCTAATTTTGTTGTAAGTAAATTTACTTGATCACTAGAAGGATCAAGGCTAGATCCTTTTGCATTCTGAATAATAATCAGGTCTTTATCTGCTTGACATCTCGTTGATACAGCGTATTCTACTTCGACAGGATTTGTAGGGTTAATATCATCATCGACGACTATTGCAATTTTAAGTGAGGGATGGGCTGCAAATGCTGCAAGTAAAGCATTTTTTGACTCTCCTTCTACTCTTTTCTTTACCTGTATTACTGCAGTTAGCCAATTGCTTCCTCCGTCTGTTAGCAATACTTGTAATGTACTGGGAACAACATTTTTTACTTGACCTAACATCTTTGACTCCACAGGTAATCCCATCAATAGACGATGTTCGGAATAACCAGGAAGTATATCATAGAAAATAGTATCGTTTCTAAATCTTATTTTTTCTAATTCAAATATAGGTTGGTGTCTTTTAAAATCATATGTTTTTAACATCTCTACCATCCATTCTTCATGGGTTTTATCACACAATATTTTCCCTTCTAAAACTATTTCTGACATTGCTGGAATAAGAAGCTGTGAAAACTTGTTAATACCCAACTGCAAATTCCCATTTAGTAATGTATTTGCAATATGCATTTCATCTATACCATATGATGCTTGGTAAGCTGCTGCAATGTTAATTACAGGATGAACTCCTATCACAATTGCAACCTTCAAATCTTCCCCATGATCTTTAGCATACATAAAACATTTATGCAAATGTCTCCCCTCTACCATTCTTATTGCCATATTTTTATCATCTAGTTTTAACAACCGATGGGTAGAAGAATTTTGATTTCCGTTTTCTTGATCTTTTGCATACACAATTGATGAAGTAATATATGGTCCAGCATCATTTTCAAAATGTGTAACAATAGGAAGAACAGATAATTTATTTGACGAATTTTGATAATATGGAATGTCGTTTCCTATTTTTATTTTAATATTCATATTGTTGATAGATTTGTTAATGATTGTATGGATGTCGTTTTTTTCTTTTGAACCTATTGCCATTGCAAATCTTTTTCTTGTTCCAATAAGATTGCTAATAACGGGAATAGTTTTATCTTCGACATTTTCAAATATTACAGCTTTATTACCATCAAGTTTACTTACTATTGCTGGTAATTCAAATGTAGTATTAACATTCTTTTTAATTCTAATGATCTCATTTTCATT
>DASQLB010000138.1:0-7311 GCA_035630235.1 Nitrososphaeraceae archaeon
TAACTTTTAAAATGTTTTTTATAAAAAAATTATAGTGAAATAGTTTATCGTCTCAAAAGTTATACTGCTTGATTATAATTGAAAATAAAATTTTCTTATATAAAAAAATGGAACAACTAGGGTTAAATTCAAACCTGATAATAGAACTGGTAGAGAGGAGACGGTCTCATTGAGATACCTGGATTAGTAAGATCATGTAATGAGGATTATTCCATCACCTAATGATTTTTTGATATAGAACAGTAGCTAAATTGTTATGATTGAGTCGATTTAGATTTAGAACTATATAATTGTCATTTTTGTAAAGTTACACAATAGTCAAGAAACACTACCTTGGGTTTTATTATTTAGGAAAAATATTTGTCAATAGTGAAATGTTGGTTTTTTAACTAATATGTTTTTCTTTTAGAAGTAATAAAAACCTTTAAGAAAAGGGCTGAAAAAAGAATAAAATACCTCTAAATGGTCTTGACAATCACTATATTTTATCGACGATCAACCGTCAATCACTATCAATGTAACATTGAAAGTATTAGTAATAGTAGAGACTACTACTCTAGATTTAATCAATTAGAATTACAGAATATAAAATCTAATTAAGGAATTGAGGTTCAGTCATTATTATTCTATTATATTGTTTTCCTAACAAATAAAACAGTTCTATTAGAATGAATGAATGAATGAATAAATGAGATTCTGATGAAAACTATCATTAGAAAATAAAAAATGATAATCTATGTTAAAAATTATTTAATTTTGTCAGATTTATTGCTCCAATTAAAACTAATTTGTATTGGATTACCAAATCTATTATATTAGTAATTCTAATCGGTTCTTAAGTTAACATCCATGAAAATCTACCTGTATGCTGGTTATCTTTTCTATCCTGTTTAGCCTCATTTTGTTATGTCTTTCTGTCTATTAAGCATTGTCGACAATAGCCTACGCTATATGTGTGGCATTCTTGTTCTCTGAAGTCATAGTATTGTTGTTGTTATTGTCTAATTATCTTTATTGAGATCCAATCTTCTTCAGACTTTCCAGTTTCTGCTCATATCTAGTCTTGTTTATGTATCTATATAGTTGGTATCTTGTTAGCATGTACCATATTATAACAAGCATTTCTTTTGCTGTTGCAACTATTGCTTTGCCATGTCCTTTTCTCTGTTTAATTCTTTCATAGAATGTTCTCATGTGATGGTCATGTCTGATTGCAGATAATGAACCCTGTACTAGTATCCATCGCAGCAAAGGGGAACCTTGTTTTGTTATTCTACCTGTTTTTATTTTTCCAGATGACTCTCTTGTAGATGGTGCCCAATCCTGCATAACTAACAAGTTTCCATGGTGTTGCAAATCTTTTGATATCAACTATCTCTGTTGATATTAGCATTGCAGAAAATATGTCAATTCCTGTCATACTGAGAAGTATCTTTACATCTTGACTGTCTTTCCAGGCATATTTTGCTATCTCTTTAGATACTATTTCTATCTGGTTATCTATAGATTCTATTGATGATAGTGTTGTATTCAGTATTATTTTGTCTATAGGTGAAACTGAGAGTGATTTTAG
This sequence comes from Nitrososphaeraceae archaeon, assembly GCA_035630235.1. Lineage (GTDB taxonomy): Archaea > Thermoproteota > Nitrososphaeria > Nitrososphaerales > Nitrososphaeraceae > TH1177. The sequence goes on from DASQLB010000138.1 coordinate 1,574, forward strand.
CCAGTTAGCTCCAGATTTCCCAAATATATCTGTCAATTCTGTTCTGTATTCATACTTGTCTAAAATAGCATGTATCTTGTTTGCAAGTTTTGTTTTGGTTCTAGACAAGGCTATCCTGTGTCTGACCAGGCTTCTTTTTTCTCTAAATTCCTTTACAGGTACATATGATTCGGATATCAATCCAGATCTCAGCAGATCAGATAGTATACGTGCATCAAGTTTATCTGATTTTATCTTTGCTTGTGCTATTATCTTTGTCTTGTATGTATTTGCTAGTATTGTATCTATTCCATTAGCTTCCAGGGTATCATGTATTCTCATCCACATGTTACCTGTAGATTCCAGTACTGCATTACATTTTTTTGTTCCATGATTGTGTGTCCTCTTAATCAGTTCTAATATTCCCTGAGAATTGTTACCAAAGAAGAATTCATCTAGTATCTTTCCTCTATTATCTTTTAGTGCTACCCTGCATTTCTTCTTTCCAACATCTATTCCAAGATGATTCAATTTTTTTTCATTCACCTTCTTTTTTTATTTGTTGGCTAACAGGTGGCAAACATCCATACACTCTCTAAAAGTATTATGATAGCCACTTTAGATACGGTTCAGTCAGAGCCTCACTCTCATACGGAGTATGTTAACTTTGAACCTAGCCAACATACAACAATGCTATAACCTAGAAGATTTTCATATCGTCAGAGCCGTCTAATCTATTAAATATTATTTAAATTTTTCAACAATTTCTTACGGCGCCTCAAAATTACTTGATAAAAGTAAATAATTAATAGATAATTGCAACTTAAAAACGGAGGTGTGTGTGAATTGATTTTGACACAATTTTATGGTTATAAATACTATGATTATAGATACTATAAAGATACATTTTTTTGTTACTTCATCGTTATTACTTCCTTCTTCATATAGACGTAGTAATCATGTTTGTATTAATTATATCTCTTAATTTTTTAATTAGATCTTCAGTTGTGATTGGCTTTTGAATAAAACATTCTTGGGTAATTATTCTATCAACTTCAGGTCGTGATTTTCTAAATTCTTCGTCAAAGATTGCAATTGCAGTTAAAAAGCAAATTTTTACAGTAGGATCTTTTTCTTTTATTTTAATATATAATTCAAATCCGTCCATATTTGGGATCTTGATCTCAAGAATTACTAGATCATAAAAATTTCTTCTATACAATTTTAAAGGTGTGATAGGGTCATTAAATGTATATATCTGGAATCCAGTATTGTATAACATATTCTTTATTGTAAAAGTAATATCCGGTTCATCATCTACTAATAAAATTTTTTTAACCTTATTGTTGGATATCACCTCCGATTACCTGCAATTATTTATTTATTAATTATCAAATGTATATAATAAAAAGTAGATCCTCTTCCATTAGAATATTTTATTCTCATTTTTCCTTTATTATCTTGCCTTCGTTACTTATTTTTCGGCGCCTAAAAATTTTAACCAATAAACTTATGTATTAATTATCTTATTATAATATTACAAATAGGTAAAAAAATTAATGGAAACTCAGGTAACTCTATCAATATATTTATGTGGACGTTACGGAGATCCACATCATCATAATCTATTCTATATTCTTAAATTTAAAAATAGAAGATCTAATTTATAATTATTAAATTTAAACTTTTTATATATTTTAATGCTTAATAGGATCTAATAGAATTACCAAATATAATAAATAATATCATAACACAAGAAATTATGTAATGATTATAAGATGGATGAAATGTGAGTCATATCTTTTCCATCTTATTGGATACACCATCAAAATATTCTTTCTATATTTTTTCAGGGTCGCAAAATTCCTTATAACAAAAATAAATTTACTAATTAATAGGATGACTGGAATGGCTCAGATTACATCCTATTCTCATCACACAATTATTGTATAATGATCTAAAATTATATCGTAATTGTAGTATTTATTGTATTTGGTGATTAGATTTATGAAATAAATATATTTTAATAATTACTAAAAGAAGAGATATTTTATTAAATGAATTTGTTAATATTAATTTTATTTGCTTTCAAACTTAATAACAAGAATTTTATGATCCAGTAAAGAGCAATTTATTTTTATATTGTCATTGTAATGGTGCATTTATGACTAAAAAATTTACTTATGTATACATAATATGTATTATAATTGGTGTGTTATTATTAATAACAAGTAGTAATACCATAGCTGCACAAGGTCAAGACAATGCTACTACTATTGCAGAACAGAATCAAAGTAGTACTACTACCACTATTGCAGGACAGAATCAATTTAATCCTGTTCCATTTAGTGAGATACCATTAGTTGTAGTCAATTATACTTACGGTCAATACAAATTCGGTGCTGATTTTTCTATTGATTTTGGAGGTCTCCCAGTAATTGAACAAGATATTAGTGCTACGTCTGTTCCTAATATGCGATTAGATAAAGGTGATACTAACTTATATCTTGAATTGCAATGTGATAGTAATGATATATGTGACACCAGTTTAGCTCCTGAGTCTGTAAGTATCTATTTAGTTGACGATGCTATACAAGATATTCATATTGCAGAAAATTCTATTCCAACAATACAACTTGGAAGCAACAATTGTGGTAGTCTTTCTATAGAAGATTGTGCAAACTTTGATTTTTCTATTCCTGGAAATATAATACTTGGTAACTATAAAATTGTAATAGAAATGTCTTTTGATGAAGCACAATGGATATTTATAAATCCTCTTGAAATAGTAGATTCAATATCTCCAAGTAACAACAATGTGACAGTTAGATGTGATGATCTTGCTATTGCACTCATATCATGGGATCTACTAATAGGTGGAACAGATGAACCAATGCGAACAAATATTGAAGATTTCTTAGGTGATGAGAATGTATCGCCTGCTTTAATAACTGATATCATAGATCCATCTCTTAAAAGGCTATTAGGTGAGGCTAAAGACCAATGTAATAATCTTGATGAAAATGTGGAACGGGTTCTTGAAGAAGTAAATTTCGAATTTCTTCCATAATCTTATTTTATGTCTGTGTACTGTAAAGTAATTGGATTAAAATTTTCTCTATTTTATTTGAAGAAATCTTAATTAATCGTCTTCTTGCTGTTATTGTTGTCTTATTTATTATTATTTGTGCAAAGAAATAATTTTTTCCTATTATTTTTGCAATTTGTGAAGGGTTCATATTTTTAATATCCTTTCAAATGTAAAATCAATGATCTGTAATATTTCAATTAGGTCTTTTGAACTATCTAGATGTTTTATTCTTTCATCTTTCTCTATTGGTATTTTTATTAATGATGATAATTGATGTTGAAATAATATTGATGGTATAAGATACAATTGTAAATTGGAGTCTTTTATTATTTGTCTTTTATTATTTTATTGGATAATATCGATCAACATAATTAATCCTTCAACTACTACTTTGTCGCTATCGATCATATTATAATAGATATAAAGTATACATCGTATAAAGTGATCTATTCCACATATATCATTCAAAAATGTTATTGAACCCTACTAATATATGGGCTCGGAGGTGTGTGAATTGATTTTGACACAATTTTGTAGTTCAAATAAAAAATTTAAATAATAATATTTCAAATAGAAACTAAAATGTAAGGTTATATTTCAAAGAACATGAAAACTATCAACAGATGATGACAATGTCCAAGTTGTAGAAGTATAGACAAATATTGATAATGATATTGAGGACGATAATATAAATCCGATTCCTAATAAAAGAAGGATAAATAAATCATATAAGATTTATCTTCTCATACACTATAAAATTTTTGCATAATTTTTTTCTAATTATTATACTTAAACAATTTTTTAAAACTATTTTATTAAATAATTCAATATAATTTAATAGTTAAATTTGAAAAGACCAAATTTATTAGTAATAATAAGTTTAATCAGTTTTATTTGTATAATTTTGATTACTGGTTCTCCTTTTAAAAGTTCTACAAATTCTTTCGACAATAATAACCCTATTTTTTTAGAAGTTCCTCCAATTCAAGCCCAAGGTGATGGAGATGACTTAGAGGATGATGGTGGAAGAGATGACTTTGCTGGTTTTGAAGGAGAGGATGATAATGATAATGGCGAAGAAAATGAGGAAGACACAGGTCAATTTAGCTTTGGATCAGAAGACACTGAAGATCAACAGACTGATGAGGTAGAAGACACTGAAGATCAAGAGAGTGAAGGAGGAAATGATGATGCAGAGCAAGACACAGGTCAATTTAGCTTTGAATCAGAAAAAACAGATCAGGAAGCTAATGATGATGGAGGAGATCAAGAGACAGAACAACAAGAACAACAACCAGCTGTTGATACTGATGATATGACAGAGCAGATTCAACTACATGGAGCTGCAGGTATGAATGATGCAGAACAACAAGGACAACAACAAGCTAAACAATTAGGAATAGGTAATGATGTAGCACAGCAGTTAGGACAAGCAACTTCACAAATAGGAGTTGATAAAGATATAACACAACAGAATATAGGACAAGAGATAGAACAACAAGAAGCATTTAGTCCGAGTATTAAACAAAAAATTAGTCAAACGGCTACTCAGATTACTAAATCATCAGAGGATCAAGAAAGCCAAGATTCTTCAGATGTTCAACAAGTAATTAAGCAAATTGCAACTCAAGCCTCAACAGATAATGATGATGATGTCAACCAAATTGTTGACCAAATATCTAAACAAATAACTAATAGTCCAAAAAGTGATCTGGCAAAATCATTAGGTAACCTTGCTGGCTTGTATGGGTCCGGTAATAAAGACCAAGTAGATCAAGCTATCCAACAAATAGGAACTCAAATAGCCATTGGAGACAACATTAACCAAAATACTATTCAAAATATAGTTCAAAAAGCTTATCAAGTAACCAATAATTACTTTAAGAATAAAATAAAAGTAAATATCGATGACGATGATGATAATGATGATGTTAAAGTAATCAAAAAAGTCTACAAGAGAGATAATTCATGTCCTACTCAATCCAATTCAATACAATTAAAAGGAAAAATACTTGGAAAAGGAGTCATAGTTTTAGCAGATTTTGAACCATGTGAATTAAGAGATGGACGTGCCACTTTAAACGTTCCTACTAATCCTAATCTTAAATTCGTTGTTTTATCATTAGATAAGAAAGGAAATGAACATGATGGAATAATAGCCACGAAACAAAAAATTCAAAGCCTTGGCAAAGATAGTGGTCTATATGTTGTAAATTTTGATGATGAAATGATTGGAAATGATCCCATAACTGGAAAGAAAAAAACAATAGATGAGATTAATGGATTAGCAATATATAATACGGCAACTAAGTCTCTTAACTTTAACTCAGGAAACAGCCTAGCACTAACTGCTGTTCTCAAAAAATAATTTTTTAATTTTTTTAAAGCTATAGTAATTATATAATTTGGTTTTGATGATTATATTTTTCAACTTGTATGCTTCTTCTCTACCTTAAAACTTGAATAAACAAGAAATTAATTACAATATCCGAAAGAATATAGATGCAATAAAAAACTTTTTTAGTGGAGTATATCTTTTCAACCCCCAAAAATATCTTCTGAGGCTATTGCATTGTTGAATAAAGGTATAGTCAAAATCATTAAAATCAATAATAAGGAACAGACAAAACTTGATAAAGATATTCTTGTTAATTTTTGAAATTGTAAT
>DASQLB010000139.1:0-5788 GCA_035630235.1 Nitrososphaeraceae archaeon
TTGATTGTTAATTTATTTGTGTTAATAATATATAATACCAATAGTCAAAATAGTGCATCTCTTCATTTCGACATATCGGTTGAACTAATGACCCATTGGCAATTATTAATTTCTTGCAACATAACAAAATTGCCTCAAATTATTAAATATTATTATAATAAATAGACCTCCTTAGCCAATCAAGAAAAAATGATCTTGTATCCAAGAGATATTTTATATTTCAAACAATTATTTTATATAATTTTAACAATTCATTGTGATATTATTTAAGACATCATCAAATCTATAGACAATAAAAATAATGATAATTCTATAAGTTAATATTAACCTGAATCATGGTAAAGAAGCAGCAAATGATTAAGATCATCAAGTCGTGGGAAGTAAAGCAATTCGGCCTCATCCCACAACTTACACTTTTTTGGAGCGAGCATGTTAATTAACATGGAAAAAGTGTAAACAAAATTGAAATAACTAATACTTAATAATTATTTAGGTTAATTATACAGAATTTTTACCTAGAAAATATATTATGAAATCATATATCTCTTATGTTAGGCATTGTATACAAGATTGTGGATTCTATATTAATACTTACCAAAACTTTGACCATATAACATTTTTTAACTGAAAACAACCAGAAATCCTTAAAAAGTTATTAAGAAGATTTCTTTTATTACTATTATGAGTGATGAAAGTCAGAAGGATGAAATAAAAGATGAAACTCATCAATTACAAGATATCGAGCAAGAAGAGCTTGAAGATGATGAAGCGGATGAATTTGAAGAGGACGAAGATGATTTTGAAGATAATGAAGAAGAAATAACTGAAAATAAGGAAAAAAATAAAAAAGATTAGAACGCTTGGACATTAAATTATTAATATTTGACTATTATAATTATTGACTAATAAAATAATTCTATTTATTTACCATTGTTTGTATCTTATTTTATTATATAAAATAGAAATTTCACTTAATTTATTTTTAATTATCATAATATCAGGATTTAAATTTTAGTAACAGGTGAAATCGAGATTTAAATAAGTATTGATTAATGGGCTATTGTTTTCTCTTCTGTATTATATTGTATCTATTCAGTTTTAAACCTAAAAATCAAATATTTTTTAGTATTCGATAATTGTAAATTTTCTTATATAGGTCTATCATATCGTATTTTAAATTTCTAATAATTTTTGTGGTTTCTGATTTATTTTATTAGATGTGAATAGAAGTGATTAAGGAATGAGAAATAAACCAAAAAGTGAATCTTATTAAATTATATTCAAAAAAAGTTCAAAAAAACACTATCTTAGTCTTTAACATATGTTAGTAAAATGTCAAATTCAATGGGTAGGCTGTTTTTAAAATTTTAGATTCGTCCAAAGTCTATATTGTAATGTTATTACAGTGTTTAGACTGATCCTGGAACTGTTTTAAGAGATATTGTATATATTTTGAACCCTCAAAATGGAATTTTTGATGTCAAATATTTTGCAACCGTCTTCCATTCAAATAATATCGATATTCTCATAGAAACTTTCATTAGATTCATAATATCAGGTGCATGAATGTATCGAATGCTCTAGATATTACTCGAGGAATTGTGAAGGAGAAAAATAGAATACTCAGGAACTACTAAAAAAAGATGGATTTGATAAATTTTAAAGTTAAACCAATTCACAATGATTTCCAAAATTATGCTATAGAGTTTTTTAACCAATGTATGATCGTGACATAACATTCTTAATAGTTACTATTGTATTAAAAAAAAGTCTGAAAAGATTATTATGGTTGAAATATTAGAATGCTCAGTATCGTCATATGTTAGTAAACAGTTTGTCATGGTTGATGAAAATGTTTCTGTCGCCAATGCTGTAAAACTTACCCAACCGAAAAACATTGAAACAATTATTGTTACCTCTAATGGAAAACCTGTCGGTATAGTAACTGATAGCGACATTCTGGAGAAGGTCGTAATAAAAGGAGATGATTCTGATTTGGTTAATGTGCAATCTATAATGACATCTCCAATTTTGACCTTACCTAGGACCTCAACTCTCAAACAAGCTATAGAATTAATGAGGATTCAAAAAATTAAACGAGTTCCTATAGTTGATTCACACCATAAAAGTGCTCAAATTATAGGGGTTGTGACACAGAAATTTCTTGCAGAAGCTGTAAGAAATTCAGTAATAGAAAAAACTTTTAAAAGTTACAGAGTATCAATAAAAGAAAACTACAAGCCAATTTTTGGAAATCTGGGTTTCATTATGCAATTTACTGGGATATTGATGATTATTCCTGCAATATATGGAACATTTTTAAATGAATTAGAATCTGCAGCATCAATTTATTTAGCAGTTATTTCAATGTCATTGACTGGGTTTCTTCTGAATACTTTGGGAGAAAAAAGTACGTTAAATTTGAAGCAATCTTCTATTGTTGTGGTATCGAGTTTTACACTGTTAAGCCTTTACGGAAGTTTACCGTATATTTATGTCAATCCATTTGAAATAAATTTTGATTATTTATCTCTGTTTGTAAGTTCAGTTTTAGAAAGTTCTTCTGGTTATACAACAACTGGTCTTTCTACAATAGAAAACCCAGAATCACTTCCAGAAAGCTTCGTCTTTTATCGATCATATACTCAATTGGTGGGTGGATTGAGTTTTGTTTATTTGGTGATGGCTTTGTATTATCCTGAAACTAAATTGGCTACGATGCGAAATATGATAGGAAGAGGAATTCTTAAGTTTAAGCAATTATTGTCTACTATTAGTATTATCTTTGTATTTTACACATCTATTTTTATTTTGTTAATATTTTTTATGGGTGACATACAGCTGATCGATTCTGTATATTTATCATTTACAACTCTTGTTACAGGCGGCTTTCTTCCTGATTCTACAATTTTTAATTCTATTAATTCGAATCAGTTGATATTGATAATGGTAGGAATGCTGTTTGCTGCATTACCTTTTGGTTTTCATTATGGTATTTTTAGCAGAGGGATAAAAACGCGAAGATTAAGTATGGAAATAATTGTCTATCTGTTTTTTGTTTTGCTTTCTGCAGTTTTATTTATAATAATAGAACCTTCTATTTCAACACATAATTGGCTTACTTCATTATTCCATGTCGTAAGTGCTTCAACAACAACAGGATTTTCATTTATTAATCTATCTTCTTTAACATTTGAAGGGAAATTATTTCTTATTTTTGTCATGCTGGTGGGAGGAACAGCCTTTTCAACTGCTGGAGGAATAAAGATAGCTAGATTATTATTAATTTTTCAGAAATTAAGAGGTAACACAATTTTTTTAGCGATGTCTGATGCATTTACACCATTATCAATTTCATCAACGGCCATTCAATTTCGTAAATATAGGAATGGCCAAAAATTCTCAATCTCAAAGAAAAATCTACAAAAATCAAAAAATGATCTAGTCTATCGTGATAGTCAAAAACTACCATTGTTATATGATAAGGCTTTTAGAGATGCTATTTTTGTAACTATATTATTTGTTATTCTCTCTATTGGAAGTGGAATTGCTATTTCCTTTCTTAATAAAAGTGATTTTGTAGATGCATTATTTGAATCGTCATCAGCTCTTTCTAATACAGGTCTTTCAGTTGGGATAACTACTGTGGACCTAGATTTGATATCAAAAATAATCTTATCAATTAATATGGTATTGGGTAGATTTGAAATAATAGCACTTTTATATATTTTCATCTCGAGATTAAGGAGATAGTGTATGCAAGATTTAAAATTTCTAAAATATGAATGTCTAATCATACAATGGAGATTAAATTATTCTTTATAATGAAAACTTAATGGAACAAGAATTTCAAATTTCTATTTAGTATCAAGCCTTGTTATGATAAGTATGCTTTTTTATTGTTGGAAAAAAAATTTCATGATAAGGAAACTCTATCATTAGAATCATAAAGTTTAAAAGTTAATCTTTGCGTTCAATTTTAAATCCTATCTTCACTTCAGCTTGAAATTCATTAACTTGATTATCTAGTATTCTGAAGGTTACCCTTCCCAACTCTGCCCATTCTATATTATTTATTGTTTTTGATGCTTCTTTAACTGCTTCTTTAACTGCATCATCTATATTATTAGGAGACGTTCCTATAATGTGGATGTATTTGTAAACCATAAAAATAGTCGTTGATCATCACTTAAAACTTTTATTAATTTTATTTACTGGTTTATACTAATTATTAAGAGTTTATCTTAATATTTGTGCAACGTCTGTATCAATAAATTTTGACATAAATTTCTTGAAAAAGTTATCTTCACTGTTTGGCTCTTCTGAATCCCTAGAGTCAATGCTCTTTAAATTATTATTATCTTCACTGTTTGGCTCTTCTGAATCCCTAGAGTCAATGCTCTTTAAATTATTATTATCTTGACTATTAGGAGCAACATAGTCTGCAGGAATGGGACTTTTGTCTAATGAGGGTTTAGGTATTAATCCTTTATCCTCATATTCACATTCTCCTATAATAAGATCATTTTCTAGAGAATTATAATCACTAATCTTGTCGTCTTGATCACAAATAAATCTATCAGCATCATTACCACCTTTCAACTTATCTTTTCCATCACCTCCATTTACAACGTCACTTCCATCTCCACCATCAATTTCGTCATCACCTATTCCTCCAATAATATCATCATTGTCATCTCCTCCACTCAAACCATCATCTCCCTCTCCTCCATCAATATTGTCTTCTCCTTTTCCTCCATCAATCTCATCATCCCCCTCATGTCCTTGGAGAGTATCTTTACCATCTTCGCCTGACATAAGATCGTTACCATCTCCTCCTCTGATCTTATCATTTATTTCAGTACCTTCAATCGATACGTGTACCAAAGGCTTTGCTGCGAATTCATTAATATTAGATGTCTCTTCACCATTGCTATTACCTTTAGAATCATCATTACCTTTAGAATCATCATTACCTTTATTGTCGTGATCAGTTGATAATATCTCATTATCAATAACCTTCTGGGCAATAGCGTTTTCTTCAATTAAAGGAATACTAACTAGAAGCATTAGTACGATACTACACCTAATATTTAACCTACGAATTATAACAATATCTTTATAGGAGCATTGATATTTAAAATGTTTTTGTTACTATTTTTTGAATAAAATATAGTAATAAAGTTACATTATATTAAAAGATAAGATTTAATAATAGAAATTTTCTATTTTAGTCTATATTAAATTAAAGGAATTGTCGTAAATACATCAAATTTGATTTAAATACCTTTTAGAAAATTTTTTCTAAAATTATAAACCTTTACATAAGCTTACTGCAAACAATTCCATTATTGTAATTCAACTAATTTTTTGGGCTCTCTTAACTTAAAAATCTATAGCTGTGAAGGCTCTGTTAAGTTAACGATAAATCTATAACTATGGTTATCATATTTCTATTCTAATGAGTTTTAACTTTGAAAGAAACGGAAGATCTACTGTTATTGTTATGTATTCTTTGTAGTTGTACTTTCTTGGCCTTAGTCTACGTAATACATCTAAAGCATTAGTAATCTTTAGAGATGAGAATCAAAGAAGCTATGTGTCTGTATTGAACTGGATGCAGAGGTCTGGTTCTTTATACGTCTACAAAAGAAAAAGAATATCTGCATTCATAATTGATGAAACTGTTATTCAAATTGGTAGTTAACATTTCTGGTTGTGGATCTGTATTGAACCTATCAATAGGTCTATACTGGGGATATACATATCTGAGGAAAGAAATATGTTT
>DASQLB010000140.1:0-2136 GCA_035630235.1 Nitrososphaeraceae archaeon
AATAAAGATAATAGAACAGTATCAAATATATTAATGTTATATCCATTCATGGCAATTGATAAGGTAAGCGCTAGTAAATTTTATATTTAATACCTATTCTATGCAAACGTTTTTTTTATTTCTTATAACTAGTAGTAGACATTCATATTCTCACTCAAATTAATATATGACAATAATTATAAGCCCAGATAGTTTATGATAAAATTACAAATAATATAATTAATTGAATATGGAGAACCAAAATATGATTTTTTAAATTTGGTAACAAAAACTGTAACAATATTTTTGGAAATAATTAGTTACAATTTAATATATCTAGATTCCTCATACAAATATTTTTATAAAATAACAGCCAAATATTCGCCCTTAAATTAAGCTATTACTTAATTGACAATAGAACAGAGCATATTATCATAAATACAACTAAAAAAAGTAAAAAGATATGGTTATTTTATATAAGTGGGCTTTCCTTCACTATTGAGATAATCTCCATATGATAAGAAGAGAATCTGTCCTGTGTTATTAAATTTATTGTCTTCATATGAGTCTTTTATTTCAGACATATTTAATGCTCTATTCCATAATCTTATTTCATCAATATCTCCTGTAAAAAATTTGTCCTCATTTAAAGAATTGGCACCAATTCGTAATGGCTGATCCCCTGTATTGTCAGGTTTTTCTTCTAGAGATGTGAGGTTACCGACTAATTTTCCATCTACATAAAGATTTAATGTAGTACCATTATATGTCAAAACTTCATAATGCCATTTTCCATCATTAACTTTTTCTGATGATTCTAAAATGAAATCATCGCCTGATTCTGCCTCAAAGCCACCAGATACTCCATTTTCTTCGTTAATCCAAGTTCCATAATTTAAATTCATTCCTTGTTCGTCGGTATTCATTCCACCTTTGTTTATAATATGGCCGGGTTCAGTATAATTAGGAGTGGTTCTAAACCATGATGCTAAACTAAACTCGGTAAGGTTCAGCGAATCACTGTCAGCGATATCTTGATATGTTGAACCTTGTAACGACTGAAAAGGTTCAAAATTATATTTTGTAGCATTTGCTGATTGCGCATCAGCTTTTAGGTCATCGAGAGAGAAAAAAGAGACCGCAATGATAGTAAATAAAAGTGGTGTGGTAGCCAGTGCCAGTAAATTTTTACTACTGTTTTGCATGTCATGAGAAAGCATAGAAAGTATAAATAGATGACCATGAATTTTTCTGTTTATTTTAATGTACTTATATAAGATAAAATAATTATACGATCTCTTTCCCTATACACATTATAATGTTCTTTATAAACATACAAATATTTTCAAGCTATAAACAAATAAAATTTATAATGTATCAGTTCATTTTATATTTAACCTTTCTTTCTCACCGCTTCCGATTTATTCTTCATAATGATGTGCCACTGTTCTTTGTATAACATTACGTAGAGTCTGAGTAACAACAGGAAGAATTCTTGGGTCATTTATAGGCGGTATTATATAATCTGGTTTGAGATGTTGGCCCTCTACTAAATTTGCAATTGCAAATGCAACATTCACCATCAAATTATCATCCAGCAATTTGACACGTAGATCTAGTAATGATCGAATTACTGATGGGAAGATCACCGCATTGTTAACTTGGTTGGGAAAATCAGACCTACCTGTGGCCACAATTTTTGCACCTGCATCCAAAGCAGATGGAGGCAATATTTCAGGATAGGGATTACTTAATGCAAATACTATTGGATCAATATTCATAGAAGGTATAACTTTATTATTTAAAATGTTACCTTTTCCTGAAACACCTATAAAGACATCAGTTCCCTCAATAACAGAGTCTAGTGAACCAGCTATTTTTCTAGGATTAGATTTAGTTGCTATATCTGATTTGAATTGATTGTTAATCAAATCTTTGCGTCCCTCATAAATTGCACCATTGCTATCAACTACTATTGTGTTATTACAACCAGCAGAATTAAGAATTTTATTTATTCCGTATCCTGCAGATCCTGCTCCTAATATTAACACCTTAATTGTTTCGAGTTGCTTTCCTACAAGTTTAAGAGAATTTATCAATGCAGCTAGTGTTATTATAGCAGTGCCATGCTGATCATCATGAAATACAGGTATAGAA
>DASQLB010000141.1:0-4319 GCA_035630235.1 Nitrososphaeraceae archaeon
TGCCTTCATTTCACTATAAAAAATACAATATGAAATTTAAAGAATAGGTTTACAAATTATTGCAAAAAGCATATTTTTAAATTTCATAGGAAAAATAGATTGTATAAAATTATTATTAATAATATATAACCTGTTTATATGCTGTGTTAACTTGATTATTTCACCCCCAAATTTTCGATTGAATTGTGTTTCTGATTTTTTGCAATATAAAGATAAATAAACAATCTAATTATCCAATTGTATTCTTGCTGTAAATCACAATTTTATATTGTTATTATTGTTGTCATTGAAGGGATAGTAATCATCAAAACATTTTGTACTATCCTTGAAACACTGGTTGACCCTTTCCATCAAACTTTTCCCTTAATGAGATGTAATATATTTTAGATGCAAAAAGTTGCATGCTCGAGATCCCATGTGCAGGTAGTTTAGTTCCTACTATTGGATTAGAATGGTTGAAGTTATGATAAACAAATATGTCAACAATAGCATGAAATTAGATATACCTATATGGATATACCATAGCTTTGGTTCGCAGGAAATGTGATTATCATCAAATTTACCTAAACTTAAAGATTTATTTGATGCGTCACGTTTATCTTACATTATTTTATTATTAGAGTAACAAATACTAATAACATATTCTTGCAAAGATCGGTAGGATTGCAGCTGGTGAACATTCAACTAAATCAAAACTGAATTTACTTTAATAAATTTTGTCATAAATATAATTTGGAAATTAAGAAATATTCTCAATTAATTTTATGATTGATATTCTTCTGATCTCCAAATAAACTCATAACTATGAGTATAGATATCAATTATATTGCCAAAAGGATCTTCACAGGAAACCACTTTAAATGGCTTTTCAGGAGTTAATTCCCATATCTTACTACGCTGTTTGCCTCCATTATCCACAATTCTTTTTGTTAATTCTTCAATGTTAGGATCAGTTAAACAAATATGAAAAAATCCTGTTTTCCAATATTCAAAATTGTTTTGACGTTTCTCCTCTTTTGGATCAATAAATTCAAAAACTTCAAGACCTACTTGATTTCCAAAGCTTAAGTGGGCTAATTTTAGTTTCTTAAATCGTTTACCAAAGATATCTTGAAAAAGCTTCCCAAGATAAGAATCATCAGACATTCCTTCCATTGGAGGCTTTACTAAATTAAAACCCAATACTTCTGTATACCATTTCACTGCTTTATCCAAATCTAGAACACTTACAGCTACATGGTTTATTGTTAGAGGATACTGATGATGTTGGTATGAAGGTTTATAAGATATAGAACTCATTTTATCTTGTTTAAAGAATTTATAGATTTAATATTTTAAATTTGTCAATTTGTACCTACTTCATCTATTAGTTTTAGTTTACCTATCATAAACAAGATAAATACGTATACATCCCTAACTGATAGTTTTTCTTACCCATATTGAATATTTTTTATTGTTACAATTTATTAACTAATTTTAATCTTAAATACTGCAAACGTCTTTAATTTAGACATGAACTTTATATTCAATCTATCATGATGCAGTACTAATATCTCTAAAATGAAAGACAAAAAAGGTAATTAAGACGCAATGTGTTACAGCTTCTCTACTATCTAATAGACGAATTCAGTTACAGGGTATTTTTGACTACAAACTTTTTAGTTGTTGGAAAACGACTATTGATCCAGATTCAGCATGGACGGATTGGAACCTTTCTTAATCCCACTATTCTTGTATGGAATAACTACAGTTTCACTATTTGATCGATGACCATTCTACCTAGATTATACTCCATTTATACATTGGAAATTATGTATTCTTCGTATCAAATCAGTTCTTCTTTATTATAGTATCAATGAACATTCCACTTCACGGGTGACCAAATTCAAGGTTTGGAGTAATAAATAAATCGAAAGTTGTAAATATAAAATATTTTTATGAATCTCTGCTATAGATATATCCATTACATGTATAGTTTGTGTGTATTCAGCTAGGGGATCTAATTGAATAGGAATCGATTAAAAGACTATCTTTTATTTAACAGAAATATTCTTATTGGTTTTGCTGGTGCATTTGTTACTAGCGCTGGAACTAGCCAAGTGATATCTAAAATCACTTCTCCGATTGTTAATTCTTTAATATCAATAGCTGTGGAAACGAGTATATTCTTAGCAATATTCGGCATTCTTTTCTATTTTGACAACAAAGACAAGTTTGTTGACAAACAAGGAAAGAGAAAAGAATCTGGGAAAGTGAAGTGGATTTTATTGAAACTAGTATCCACACTTTCAATTGCAGAAATAGAATACAATACTGTAAAACCTGCTATTCATTTTTGGCTTCTGACTCTGGATTATCAACCCTTCATTGCTTCGACCATTGCAAGTTTTATAAGCATAATAGGATATCTTGTTGTTGCGGACTCTATGGCATATTTCACTCGTTTATTTAAAAAATCATAGGATAGATCAACTAAAAATTTAATAAAACAAAGCTCCAAACTTATAACTTGAAGATTACCCACATAAAAAATTTAAATTCGCTTTTATTACACCTTATAATGGAATCTCTAATAATGTAGTGATTCTCTGAATTATACCTGTGCAATCTGAACTCTTTATTTTGGAAACATATTTGGTTAATATTTTTAAATAAACCTTTATTGAAACTGATTGATTAAGAATACCATAGAAATAAAAAATTAGTATTATTTAATTATTTATTTTGACAATTTATCTAAAAGAGTTGCTAAACGTATGATTTTACTCTTTATTCCTAAACTAATAGTAGTATTAGTTTTAGTTTGTTTCATGATTTTATAATTAACCAACATACTTATTAATGGATTATAGTTAATATGGTGTGTTGTTATAATTTTTTACGTATTTTATAAGTGCCTATAATATATCTTGTTTGTCTTGTTAAATGTTGTTACAAATTTTCGATTTTCTAGAGAATCGTCAAGAAACCAACTTTTTTTAGTTTTTTCACTTGATCACTTTCGTTTTATCAACCCATACAACCTCACAGGTAACAAACTTTTGTTTATAATTAGTGATGTTCCTATCTTCAATGTATATTCTTCCTTCCTGTGTTCCAAAATCTAGGTTACGTTGACTAGTCAGTCTACAAGCCAAATGTGCTATATATTTTATTAGAACAATGTATAGTATATTACACAATAAATTACTAGTATACTGGTTGATCGAGCGGCTAGAATAATACATTATGAAGATCTCTAGTAGTAGAATAAAAAATAGCTTTAAATCATGCTGTATTTGCATATTGATAATTTTAGCAAAATGCGGAAATGCTGTCTTCTTTTGTAGTTGTTTTTGTTATTCTTTGCAAATCCCAATTTATCATGATTTTACAACATTCCAACATTTCTAGTTGATAAACAATTTTACTAGTATGTTCTATCTCTCCTTTTGCTATTTTCAATTCATATTCTAACTTTTTAACTTTAAAATTTATTATATGTCTTAAAGATTCCAAACTATTCTTTTTTTGCTTATTTAGAACCCATTGTAATGTTTCAATTTGCAAGTTAAGCATATTATTTACAATTGGATAATTCTGAGGTCGAATGTGATATTCTAAAGTTTTAATACCTTCATAGATGTTTTCTTCTAAACTTCTTTCAAGAGATATAATCATCTGTTCAATTGAATTAAGTATTATAAAACAAGGAAATCACTTTTAATAGAGGGGGAGAGGATTACATTTGAATATGATCTCATCTAATTTTATTTTTTGTTAAAAATTTTATACTATACACATAAAAAATTTTAATAAATTAAATTAATTTTTTGTATACTTTAGTAACGATGAAGAAATCAAAAAAAAACTACAAGATGTAGGTATCGACCCTCTATTTCTCATTGAATCTATCGACAAAGAACTTATGCCTATCTGTGTCAAAAAGAAATCATTTGAGATAGAACTGAAATAAATAGGAAAAAGTATATTGAAATAGCAGATTTTCCGGAAAATTTAATACAAATTGCTAGTATGGTTAGGAGCCTACACTGGTCATATTTTTTTAATAAAAATTGTGATCGTTTTCATTCCGTTTCTCCTCTTTTCAATCATTTTCATTCAATTTCCTATCGATAACGAGTCGTTAAAGAATGTTATCTGCCAATTTTTTTATTTGTAAATCCTTATTCTTATCTATGAGTTTATTGATATGTTAATAGATGGAAAAAAATCAAGAATGTGGTTGTAAAATAAATGAAAAGATTGTAGGAGATAATCTCTTTTGACAAGTAAAATATTACTTCCGCATGATGGTACAGATATATCAGATAAAGCAC
>DASQLB010000142.1:0-2328 GCA_035630235.1 Nitrososphaeraceae archaeon
AGATTTTCCTAGTTTTGTCTTCACTTATTAATTATGATTTCATTAATTAAATTTTATTAGTATTATTGAACACTGAAATCATGGTTATTCAACTCCCGACGGGCCCGTAGCTTTCTAGGGCCCACTAGTTTAGCGTGGAACATGAAAATAGATCTTTGAGTATGACGAGTTTATTAGACTTACGCCCTTCTTTGAGAGTCTTAATAACACAATTAAAATTGTTAAACATTTATTATTAAAAAGATATTTGCTTTTAGAAATAATTATTGGCAAGTGGTAAAAGTTATGACGTTTTTGTTTCATATTGTGAACTGACAGGAAAAGCAGTTGCTGAATATCTCGCCAAAATATTTTCATAATTAATTTTTGCTTTTTTTCTGTAAAACTCAAAATTTTGCATTATTAAGATGATTGAAATTAAAAAATTAAAAAATTAAATTCTTTATTTCATTGGCCAGTATTCATTGTAGGTGGCTCAAACCCTACTTTTCGTCCTCTTAATCCTGCAATTAAGATTTGAATTCCAGTTATTAAAATTGCTATTCCTATTAGAAATCCTACAAATACAAAACCAAATACGGGTGAAGCCAATATAAATACTGATATAGCGATAGATATGATTCCTACACCTATACTAAAGAATCTGTTGAATTTTTTCTCTGATTTTTCTCCAATTCCATAAGCTATACGAGCAATACCATCAAACAGCAAAGCGAAACCAACAAGCAGTACGAGTATAAAAGTAGTACCTACAGGGAATGCTAATGCCAAACCAGACAATATTAAAACTAGAATTCCTAAACCTATACTTGCAAATCTAGACTTACTCTTGAAGAAAATACCTGTTATAATTTTTTCAATTCCCACTATGAAGAATAGAATGGAAAGGAAATGTACTAATGATATTGTAGACAGCCCGGGATATGTTAGAACAATTAAAGATATAATTATTGCAATAGCTCCTAACCCAATTTGGGCTAATCGCATACCTCCGTGTGTCTTTGAATCAGATTCTTTCATCATATGAATAATAAACAGCAAGATGCCTATTTAATCTATTATTGTTTTAGTAACAATAGTAACAATAAGTATTTAAAATAACAATCCATTTTTTTTAATTTATAAACATAATCTTTCTAGTTTGGATGATTTTTTATTGTCTATTGATATCATATCTGAAATATATTACTTGCCGTTATTTTTTTTATAATTTTTTTTAGCATGAGATATCAACAATTTTTATGAATAGTATCTGCGTGTCTAAAGGATGGTTCTTTTTAGTATATTCTCCGTTTTATTCTGCATATATTAAACACATTTTTATCTTTTGAAAATGCTTGTTAGAAATTAATAACCTTAGATTGATGGAAATAATTGTGATATTGGAAAAGCAGTATCCGATTGGATTGATAACTACAACAACTCTCATGAAAATGTAACTTGATACAGTTTACATAATGAACTCCAATTTATTCATATAACGCCTAAGACTACCTGGTAAATATTCTGGGTTATTAAGAAATTTTCTTTAGTATCTCATTTTTAACTTGTCGTTTTAGCATTATGAAACTGATGATATCTTCATACCTTGTTAAAGTAACTGTATACTCACATTTGTCCAATACATAAATATTCTATTTGTTATTGTTGTTATTCTGAATATATTACATCAAATTACACAAATAAATAAATTAATTATATATAAATAAAATATGACTAATTACTAGTCATTAATACATACGGTTATATACCTTAGTGACGTATATATATACATGTCAGCAAAAGAAAATACAACTAAATTTAACAAAGATAACAATAATTACAATGAAAGAACAACTAACACTTTAAATCAACAACAAGACGCAATAAACAAGACACTAGACAGCGTATTAAACAATGTAAAAAGAACGACAGATGAAGCTACACGAGAGATTCCAAGATATACACAACGTATTGCTGAATATCCAGAAAAAACTATTCAAACCGTAAGAGATATTGCTTCTGACTATATCGAAGCACAAAAACAAGTAATAGGCTCATTTCAATCACAAGTAGACAGAAATAACAACGGAGCATGGGGTTTGTATAATCGACAAAAAATCGCAGAAAATCACGCAGTAATGGTAAATAACTTTACAAGTTACCTGTTAAATACTAGCAATCTAATAAACAATGCTCTAGCATCAAATATGAGAGTATACAACACAGCACTTGAACAAACACGTGATAATATGAAGGCTTGTGCAAAAACAAACACCCAATTCATACAATCAGTTAATAGCCAAAATAAAGAGGTAAATTTTACCAGTCCTTAACAACACCTTCTTA
>DASQLB010000143.1:0-4062 GCA_035630235.1 Nitrososphaeraceae archaeon
AGGAACTATTAGTATGCCTCAAGGACCAGTTACTAAAGTTCCTATAAGCATTCAAGTAATGAATAATACTCTTGGCATAATAAACATTGATTCAAATAAAATAGATAATCACTTTGGTAATGACCCATTGTATGGTATTCCATTAGAAGAGAGCGAATATAAGGAAAAAAAACATGAAAAGATATGAAAATAAATTATTGTGTTACTTCTATTTCAAATTCACTATATTGGGGGCTCACAGGCTGGAATAGTACTCCTTGAATACCTACTTCTCCCATGAAGTTGCCGGTTGAATTAAATTTATGAGAGGCAGGTTCAACTCCCCAAGCAGAATGTGTTAACGAATTTTTATATAAAACTTTCTCGTCATCTAAATCCTTTATAGTAAATGAGTAATCTATATGTTCTTGATTTTTACTGCTTTTTTTATCTATAAATATTATTTTAAAGAGAGTTTTCTCGCCAGATTTAATAATAGAAGGTGTCCAACTTATATTTAGATCAATATTGTTTTTTAATCTCTCCTTTATAGTTTTGATATCATCTGTAACAATTATTTTTCCTTTCATCCATGGGTATTTTATTGATTGAAATAGATATTCTCCTTCTTCTTTAAATTTATAATTAAAATATTCTTTTGGTTCGATATTTTCTGATTCTGCTACTATACTTTTATTAGTATCATTAGACATAATCTGTATTTTGTGAAGAATGTTATCAGCGTTATACCATTTTATTTCTTCTCCTGTGCTAATAGGATATTCTGTTATATCAAAAAATCGATACCTGCTAGAATCACTTGACCCGGGGACTATTGTTATGATCTCTTCTGCATGAGCAAAATGCGAATAGCAAGAAAATAAAAAGAACAAAATTGAAAAATAAAAGAACACTTTTGTCATTTTATTGACTTGAAAATACTTATAATTGCTATGAAATTTGAGAAATGAGGACATCGATATATTATACTCTTAAAGCACAATATTATTAATTATACTTTAGGTTATACTTTAGGTTAGTTATCTCATCAATGAAACTTTTATATTAATTATAATCTTTGAATAGAATTTTATTATGCGTAGATAAGAAAAAAAATAATAAAAATAATTTTATGTAATATAGAAATACCTTCTTTATGTTGGGAATAAATACAAGGAATGAATAATAGCATTCAATGAAACTAATATTTGATGATCCCACATTTTCTCTTCAATTACTCAGAGCAATAAGTCAAACTTATTACAAAGGAGCAGATATAGGAGAATGCTTATCGACGGCCTATAGAATTAAGGAAAGTGATTTCGAAAGTTG
Source organism: Nitrososphaeraceae archaeon (assembly GCA_035630235.1). Classification (GTDB taxonomy): domain Archaea; phylum Thermoproteota; class Nitrososphaeria; order Nitrososphaerales; family Nitrososphaeraceae; genus TH1177. Next base: position 1,312 of record DASQLB010000143.1, read on the forward strand.
GTATAACGAATGGTATAAAACAGCAAAAAGAGTTCATTATTATGCTAAAGAATGTCTAAAGTTTGGACATAAAATAAGTGCAAAAGAGGCATACCTTCGTGCCTCAAACTATTATCGGGTTGCTGAATTTTTTATTATTGATCCAAATGATGTTCGCAGTCTTCAAACGTGGAGATTAAGCAAAGAATGTTTTATTCAAGCTACACAGCATTTTACGTGTACTTTTAAACCTATACAAATTCCATATGAGCAAATAAAACTTCCTGGCTATTTCTTTAAAGTAAATGACTGTTCCAACAATAAAAATAAAAAAGAAATGCAGAGACCAATACTAGTTGTACATGGAGGATTTGATTCAACTTTAGAAGAATTATATTTTTTTGCTGCTGCTCCAGCCTTGGAAAGAGGATACAACTGTCTAGCATTTGAAGGACCTGGTCAAGGTGGAGTCATTCGTGAACAAAAAATTCCATTTCGCTTTGATTGGGAGAAAGTTGTTACTCCAGTTATAGATTTTTTACTAGAAAATAAGGAAGAATATTCTTTGAAAAAAGAGTCCATAGCATTGATGGGTATTAGTTTAGGTGGTTATCTAGCAGCACGGGCAGCAGCATTTGAACATCGTCTTTCAGCATGTATTTTATATAATGGTGTTTATGATGGAATAGAGGCCCTTGAATCAAGTTTTCCTCCATCATTACTAAAATCTATACAAGACGGTAATGAAAAAGTCGTGAATACAGTCATCGAGATTTTAATGGAAACTGATTCAAATATAAAATTTAATATCAAACATGGAATGTGGACTTTTGGTATAGATTCACCATATGAACTTCTAAAGAAGAGTAGTGTCTTTACTCTAAAAGAAATAGCATCCAATATACGTTGTCCCACATTAGTATTAGATGCAGAAAAAGATGATTCTTTCCCAGGACAACCTCAGAAAGTATACGATGCTCTTACATGTCCAAAGAAATATACTTTATTTACAGTGGATGAAGGTGCTGAGGAACATTGTCAATCTGGTGCTCCTTCATTATCAAACCAAAGAATATTTGATTGGTTGGATGAAATATTTAAAATTTATGATAATTGATGGTCACGTTTGTTGAATTGATTCTTTAAATTCAATTTGTATTTGTATCCTCAAGTCATGAATACAACTTTTTATATATCCATAATTTAATTATATCATAAAAAAAGAGAGACGTTCTAACAATAACAATCATTTTTAGATTATATTAACAATATTAAGTTTTTATTATAATAATTATTAAATATTTAGAGATAAATGTTATTTTCTCTCATTCTTTATATATTAATAATTTTACAATCTATTATAAACATTTCTCATGAATTTTTTCTGATGATCTTATACCTACAACAGGGTTGATTTCACAATAACGAAATTAGTTGTAAAAAATTAAAAAATAACTGGGTTATACGAATTTATAGAAGTTAAAGATTTAACAGATTAGTTCAAAATCCAGCTGACCATTCTATATAAGTGAATAGTAATTCGAGAAAGGTAATGAAGTACAATGATAAAAAAAAGAATCGAATTGTTATTCGTATGTAGAAATTGGTTAACACTCGATTATCATGTTACCTAGCGTATAACACATTTGGTTGGTCAAATTTCTTTAGAATTCTTTTCTCACATTCTTGACCTTCTGGAGGTCTTAAATCATCACTAGCAACACATGCAAGAAATTTGTCTCCAATATGAATTAACCCAATATCGGTATTCCTATCAAAAATAAAGGTCCTACTTATAGGACTATAACCAATTTTATTAAGTTCGTTTTGAACGTCATATATAACCTCCGATTGGATTTGGCCTTTAATCATAGCCATTATCTTTAATTTTTTAGTATCCATTCTATCCTCCATAGGTGAATATATCGTAATTATTACTTTGTCACCATCAATTTCCATGCCAGGACTACGACCATAACTATAACCGTTGTAGAATTGACTAGCTTCATATAATGCGTTATAACGGTAATTTTGGCTTTTTAGGTAAACTTGAGATGTTGGCTGAAAGAGACTTATATAATTAGGCATATCTACTGATTGTAGGTCTCCCTCATTGCAATCAAAATTAGTAAAAGAATCATACTCTTGCATCAAATCTCTGATGTGATATACACAGACATGATACTCATCCTTAGCACTTGCTTCGACAATATCATTTTTCTTATCTACCATAAGATCAATTGTTATAGTTGGGATAGATCTATCTATTTCAGATAATGGTACATCTTTTATGATCTCTTCACCATTTATAAGGGAACTAATTCGTAAAAAGCCAACTCTTTCGAGATTTTGTAAATAAATTTTAGCTTTAATTACTAGTTTGTCATTGTAATACCCTTCAAACTCGTTTGTGTTGATTGGATATTTTGAATTGATGCCATCATTTTCATAGTTGTTATAGAAACCATTTCCTTCTGCTGCTGAGCCATCATTTTCATAGTTGTTATAGAAACCATTTCCTTCGGGTGAGCCATCTTCAATAGCCATTGCGTTTGAGTGAAAGTTAAGATGAGGTGCAACTAGCATTATTGATAAACTAATCAAAGGTACCATTAAGTAGAACGAGATATGCATATGTACTGTATGTTTAAATAGTTTATTTAAAATACGTTAGAGTATTCCGAAACATATTACATACATGGATTAGAGAATCATCTATATTAGTTGTATGATATATTATTTCATATGAAAACATTCACATAAAACATTAAT
>DASQLB010000144.1:0-7204 GCA_035630235.1 Nitrososphaeraceae archaeon
GAAGAAAGATTGGATGTATCTAAAAAGTCTCAAGAGAATCAAGCGACAATTACTAAAAAACCAGTTACAGAAACTAAAACTGTTGAAGTTCCTCTAACAAGAGAAGAAGTAAGTATTGAGAGAAGACACCCAAGTGGCCAAACAGAAGCACAAAGCCCCATACAATCGCCAAAAGAGATAAAAATCCCGGTAAAAAGAGAAGAAGCACAAGTAACAAAAAAACCATATGTTAAAGAAGAAGTTGCAGTAAAAAAGAAAAAAGTTACTGATAAGAAGAAAGTAACCGAAGATGTAACATCTGAAGAACTAGATACATCAAATATAGATAAATAATAAGGAAAATAAATAATACAATTCTAATGCAAGCCAATCAGCAAACCAGACAGGTGAAGGTATTCAAGGTAATGCTAGTGAAGTTGGAGCAAAGGCTAGTGAAGGAGCACAAAAACTAGGAGAAAATATCACTGAAGGAGCAAAGGATCTTGCTAAAACTATCGGCAAAGGATTACAAGATTTAGCAAAGTAATTTTCTTTTTTTTATAATTTTAGTATAATTTTATTATTGTTTTTGGAAAATTATTCTTGACATGATTTATTTCATAATGATGAATGAGATTATAAAACGCAATAAATAGACAAGAGAATGAGTCGCTTATGATGATGGTTCAATCATTATATATTAATACCAATTATCTCTAATCATTAAATAGTATAATAATAGTAAGAAAATAATCTAAACAATCAAGTATTCAAAAGATTGTCTCATATCGAATCCATCACCATAGCTTCTTTTAGATTGTTTGACAGCGATAAAAAAAGAGGAGGCTATGGTTTTATAATAAAACTGATGAAATTATCTCCAACTATTAAATAGGATATATTAGATAGTTTTACGACTATAGGCAAGTCATAAACCAAGTCATAAACCACCTCATTTAGCCATACCCCTCTATAATTGCTTGCAGTGTAAGAGTAGTGGGTTATGGCTTTAACTTTAAAATAATAAGTAAATAAATTGTCTCAAAGTATAACATATTATAAATTATTATATATATTAGAGCTCCAATTTATAGATAATAAATGTCTGCACTTGCAGATAAGTCTGTTCATGTTTTATCGGATGTAGATAGAGAAATTTTAAAGATTCTTCTTGTACCAGATGGTAATATACAATCCAGCAAGATAGCTACAAAATTAGGACTTCCACTTAGTACAATAAGGAGAAGACGCAAAAGATTGGAAAACGAATTTTTAGAAACTTACCATGTATTGGATATTGATAAATTTGGATGGAGACGTGTTGATTTTTTATTTCAATAAAGAATGGAAAAGCAAATACTGTAGCCAATAAACTAATTGAATTAGATGAAGTAACGTACGTTGGCAAAAGCATAGGAGAACATACTATTGATTTGAGAATAGAAACTATAGTTAAAGATAATATTTTACTTCTTGACCTACTTGAAAAAATAAAAGGTATGGATGGAGTAAATGATGTTGTATGGAGTGAGATTGTTAGTGTTGTAGATAGAAAAATATCCATTCCCTCTTCAATTATTGACAAAAATTAGTAATTACAATTACTACTCAACTGTTGATTCATTCTAGTTCCGATGATGTTAATAAATGTAAATGGTAATACACAGCATTGTATACTACTCGTTATATGCTTTGAATATTAATTGTATATATATGTCAACAAAAAACGATAAAATTAATGAAACAAACACAAATAGAACTAAATTCAACACTGATAACACTAATACTAGCACCAATTTTAATGAAAGAATAACAAATACAGATTACAATAATACTTTAAATCAACAACAAGATGCAATAAACAAGACACTAGACAACACCTTAAATAATGTAAAAAAAACAACTGATGAAGCTACACGAGATATTCCACGATATACACAACGTATTGCTGAATATCAAGAAAAAACTATTCAAACCGTTAGAGATATTGCTTCTGACTATATCGAATCACAAAAACAAGTAATAGGTTCATTTCAATCACAAGTAGACCGAAATAGTGGTGTATGGAATTTGTATAATCCACAAAGAATTGCAGAAAATTACGCAGTAGCTGTAAATAACTTTACAAGTTACCTGTTAAATACTGCAAATCTAGTAAACAATGCTCTAGCATCAAATATCAGAGTATACAATACAGCATTAGAACAAACACGTGATAATCTAAAGGCTTTCACAAAAACAAACACCAATTTCATACAAACAGTATCAGGTAATAGCCAAAATAGAGACGGAAATACTAGCAACTACAATAACAATATCAAATAAAAACAACTAGGAATTATTTTTAATCTCCTAGTTTACAATTTAGAAATTTTGAATTATTGTACCTAATCAATCTTTATTTTCCTTAAGATGTGAAAAGTCAAATAAAAAATCAGCAATTTTAATAACTTTTATTTATAAAAAGTTATAGTATCCCTATTATAGAAAATTAATTAATAGTTAACTTTATAATATTTTTAGAAATAGATTTACTAATAATAATTACCAAATAAAAATAAGAATAAACATTAACTAAGCTAATTTAGTAATAATATGTTAGCAAATGAACCTAAGCACTTCAATTATATTTTAATTGCTATCTATATTATTAAATGAAAATCCCCCCAATAATTCCCTATATTATTACATCGGTTTCATTAGGTCTTGTTATATTTTTATTGGCAAAAGCAGTTCATCACACTATATCAAAATAAATCAATGAAACATTATTTTAAAATTCTAATAAGTTAAAAATTTACTTTTCAAATCTCTAGGATAACATTTACTCCACCAATAAATACCCTTTTTTGCTATAGTCTTCTTGTTAACTAAACATCATAAAGGAGCGATGCTACAATATCATCATCTTTCTGCACCATTTCGGAGTCCTCATAGTCTGAACATGACCCCAAAAATAACATTTTGCTTTCACTAGTAGCCGCAGCACGTTCAGGCTATGACAATTAAATTACATAATTGATTGATTTACTGATTGTTCCCTTGTTTACTCATTTTTAAATATCTTGTACAACAGAAGGATAATACCAAACAAAACCATAGATAGGCATAATTCCTAATAAGTCATAGCCCTCTATAATTGCTTGCAGCGTAAGAATATTGGGCTATGGGTATTATTATCTTAAAATAAGAATTAATAAAAAGAAATAAAAAATAGGTTTTTAAGCACATATTTCAATGCATATTTCTGCAGTAGATGAGCAAGGAGATTTACATTCAGTTTCTATGAGTTGTTGACTATACATCGTAGTCTTATCATTATTCTTCTCAACAAAGTTTTCTCCATTTCCATAAGCGTTATCCATTTCAAAAAATACAGGGGCTAGAAGTGCATATACTATTGTAGTTATCACAAAGGATTGAATTGCAATAACAGAGTTTTTCATCTATATTTTCCTTCAATATATATACTGCATATTTGAATAAAAATATTTCAATACACTTTTAGACAATTATTTCGGTAAATATTTTCTCTACCGGCAAAGAATACTGAAATTTTTATGGAGTTTAATCGTAAATCTATTATTTTAGCGATATCCTATATATTAAGAATGTCCTTTTATCTTTGTTAAATAAATCTTCTTCAGCCGTTGCTTATACACTAAAGCACGGTTATAGAATATAGTTAGATAATTAGTATGTGATTCCATAACTTTATCATAATTTTCTACTTCTTTACACTCTAATTCGTGTGAACTATTATTATCATCATTCCACCGCTCGTTAAGAATGAATAGAATTTTATTTCACACAAAATTGTTAAAGAGTATAACCTTTTAAAATGTGGTAGTGATAAACCTTGTATATCTCTAGTGTTTTTAATTGAGTAATTAGGACTATATACTAGTAAATGGGTTTGAATAAAATAAAAAGTTTGAAACATATTTCAGTATTATTCTGAATAAAATGATTAGTTAATAATGAAATTAATTGTTATTCCCTAATCTACTTTATAGAATTTCTTACTCTACTATTCTTCGGAGTTCAGATATATTTTTTCATAGATATATTCATATGCAAAAGTCAGTATCAATACTTTCTATATTTTTGATAGCATCGTCATTTATGACATTTGGTAATATTTTTCCAAAAGTAATGGCTATCGAACTAGATGGCGTTTATTTTGAAACAGATGAAACGAGAGAGTATGTAAATAATATGGCTGCTTACGTTGAAGACAAGTCTCAACCATATGCAAATGATTATGACAGCTACGAAAAATCCCAAAATAGTGACTTTGTAAAGGAAATGAAATGTAACAATATTAATTCTAACTTGAATGGATTAAACGTAAATACCTTACCAGGTTCTACTACTGCTGAAGATATAGGAGCGAAAGCACTTCAGGGAGATGAAGCAAATACATTTGGAAGTGCTTCAAGGAATAATAATGGCAACTTTGACGTTGACTGTATAAATAACAACAATAAACAAGGAGGCCAAGGTCTAGCAGGTCCGTTTTCCCATGCTGCAATGACAGAAAGAACAACAAGCCAACAATCAAACAATGCACTAACTAGCCAATCAAATAATGTAATCACTAACCCTACAACAACCCAATCAAGTAATGCAGGAGGAATACCTCAATCAAGTAACATAGTACCTAGTACCTTTTCTTCGTCCCCATCCTCCACATTAGTAAATATACTCCCTGGTAATTCAAACTAACAATCTTTTTTTATTTTTATTTAAACAAATTGTTTTTCATTATTGTTCTTCAACTAAAATAAATATTTAGAATAAAATGCTAATACCTTAAAGTTATTATTTGTCTATCTTATAAAATTTAATGGAAAGTTTCAAAAAATATACTTAACCTGATTATTAGTAAAGTTCAAATCCCTCTGGACTGTGAAATCCAAAATTTTATTTAACTCAATTTTCAAAAAACAATGTAAAGATAAGTTTCTAATAATAAAAGCTAAATATTATGTTATAGAACACTACTACATGAAGGGCACTACTCCCGACGGGTTAGTCGTTCAACTCTAATTGATAGCAAATGATTTTCAAATTTGTTTATTATTGTTTTTGTAGTCATATCTTCATTTTGATTTACCCATGGGTCAAGATTTGGCATATTTCAAACACAAAAAATGTATTTATAAATTTGATAGATACCGTGAAGCAGGGAGAGAGGAAGAATAGACTTGTAAAGGTAATTATTGAATGAATTACAGCTTATTTAATAGGCACGTCGCTGATAATAAGTTATGGGGTTCTTTTCTCATTTTAATAAATAATCCAAATCATAATAATAACAATAATCATACTATACTATTAGTTGATGATGAAAATGATATCTTGAATCTTTTTAGTGATTACCTACAGAAATTTGGCTATGAAACGATTCCATTTAACAATCCTGTTGATGCATTAAATCATCTTAATACTAGTAATAATTCTAATTGTTCTCTAGTTATTTCAGATTATAAAATGTCCCAAATGACTGGAATAGATTTGATAAAGAAGATAAGAGAGAAAGACAGTACTTTCAAATTAAAAATCATATTGATTAGTGCCTTTATTAAAAGTGACATCTTGAACAATGATATCTCAAACAGTTTGAGAATTGATAAAATAATTGAAAAACCTGTACATTTAGAAAATTTAAAAGATGAAATACAGAAACTTTTGTTAACTAAATAAATAATTTAGTTAGTAATAGTGGGATAATCAGTAAGACAGATAATAATTCTCGCAAATTGAAATTGTTATTGTTGTTTATTATCTTTTACTTTTAGATTATTATCTCCAACTTTAATATAGGATATGGATAATAAATCAGAGAGTATGCTTCTTGTCTACTAAAAATAATAAAAAAATAATGATAATAGATGATGATAAAGACATCACTGATTTATTTTCAATATTTTTAGAATTCAATGGCTATATTATAAATGCATATACCAACCCCCTTGAAGCATTCAACAATTTTAGAAAGAATAGTCACGATTTGATTATACTTGATTTGAAAATGCCAAATATGGATGGAATAACATTATATCACAAAATTAAAGAAATTGATAATAATGTAATAATTTGTTTTACTACTACTGATAAAAACTATATTCAACAATTACAAAAAGGCATTATTGATATTGATAAAATTGTTTTATACAAACCAGTGTTATTGAAAGATTTAAAAAATAAGATTGACTCACTTTTGTTATTATCCTGGAAAGAAGAAAATAATAAATTAAATATGACGATTCTTTGAGATTCTAATTCGTCTTCCATAATCAAAGACTAGAAGAAAGTGCCTTATTGTTATTATAGTTTATGAAGAAAATCAAAAAACTATCATAGTTCTAAAATTTATTCTCTCTTGTAATGGTACTTGTGTTTAGGTATTATATTGCTATATAATCTATAGAGAAAGAGGAATAAACTAACGAATGTATATTATGATAATAGTAGGAATGATAATTTATTCTTCTGAAGAAGGTAATAATTATAATCGTAAGCAAGAAAAAAACGATATAACTAATTATAATAAGCAATCTTTTTACGATGGAGAAAAAGGAGGAGGAAACAATAAAGCAAAAAAGGAAAAGACTGAAATCTTTCATGGTATTGAAGATTCAAATAATGCAATTTTAAATTTTGTCTATAAAGCAAAGTATAGAATTGATGCCTGTCTGGACTCAAATGGACCATCAGTAATGGTTGATGTTGAGTCAATTAAAGAAGAAAGGATTAAAGCAAAAAATCGAGGTGTAAAATTTAGATATATTACTGAGGTCACTACAAAAAATATTCCTTATTGTAAAGAAATGATAAAGTATTTTCGTGCAGAAATACGACATTTAGATAATGTTAAAGGTAATTTTGAAGTAACTGATGATGGAAAAGAATATGTAGCTACTGCTAATTTACAAGAAGCAAAACCCTTAAAGCAACTTATTTATAGCAATGTAAAAGAGATTGGAGAACAACAACAATATGTTTTTGATACTTTTTGGAATAAAACAATCTCTTTTGAAGAAAAGATAAAGGAAATTGAAGAAGGTATTATACCAGAAGTTACAGAGATAATTCGTAATCCGGATAAAGCGCAAGCATTAGAGTGGAATCTACTAAGCATGGCAACATTGCAGAATTTGAAAGATACTAGTTCTATTGGTATTAATTACCTAGAAACAGAAGCAGCAGCAGGTCTTAA
>DASQLB010000145.1:0-25309 GCA_035630235.1 Nitrososphaeraceae archaeon
ATCTTGAAGGAGAATACGGGATCTCGGACTTGTGTATAGGAGTTCCAGTTGTATTGGGATCCAATGGTATCGAAAAAATAATCGAACTAAACTTAAATGAATTTGAAAGAAAAATTTTTGATTTGGGAGTTACAAGTGTAACAGAAGCAATTAATTTGTATAACCAGAAATAAAATAATGGAATTTGAAGAATTATTAAAAGAATATAATAATGGAAATATACCCATTAATGAACTTAAACGAAGAATTACCCATTCCTACATCGTAAATGTAGGAAAAAATATTGCTAAACTAGATATTAATAGAAATTATAGAAAAGGAATTCCAGAAGTAATTTATGCAGCAAATAAAAATTACGCTGATATTGAAAAAATAATTTTAAACATATTAGAAAAAAATAAAACAATAGTAGTAAGCAAGATCCAAAAGGAACATAGCAATAAATTACTAAACTTTGTAAAAAAAAAAAAATTATATATTGAAAGTGGAAGAGGTAGCTCTACTATTTTCATATCAAAAATTTCAAAATTCTATTACCAATATTTTAAAATAGGAATTATTTCAGGTGGTACATCTGATATTGGCATAGCAGAGGAATCCAGATTAATGGCTAAAGCAATGAATTGTGACTCAATTATTTCATACGATGTTGGCATAGCAGGAGTTCATCGAGTGTTTCCAACTCTGGAAAAAATGATATCAGAAAATGTCCAAGCCATAGTAGTAGTTGCAGGTATGGAAGGAGCTCTAGCATCTCTGGTCTCTTCATGTGTCAATGTACCAGTTATAGGAGTTCCGACTTCAGTTGGTTATGGGTTTGGTTCTAATGGTATTGCTGCTCTATCTTCAATGCTTCAAAGTTGCGCACCTGGATTAACTGTAGTGAATATAGATAATGGGATAGGAGCAGGCGCATGTGCTGCATTGATTGCTAATAGGATGAGCGATATGAAAAAAAATAATCAATACTATAAAAACGATTAATAGAACGTTTATAAGTGCTTGTAAAATTCTGCATTTATTATTAAAAAAGTGGAGAAAGAACTGTAATGAATTATGTACATACTTTAAAGAGGATTAGAGAAAGAAAAACTAACTATCATAAACGCTCATCATTATTACTCAGTAAAAAAAAATTTATAACTATAAAAGTTACAAATCAAAATATTTTAACGCAAATATTAGAACCTTCTATCACAGGTGATAAGGTAATTACATCTGCTCATAGTACTAATTTGCAAAAAATCGGTTGGAAAGGATCCTTAAATTCTCTTCCTGCTTGCTATTTAACAGGATTATTACTAGGTAAAAAAGCGGTTATAAAGGGAATTGATAATGCTATACTTTATACAGGCATAGATACCTTTACTGAAAGGATATCTGCATGTTTAAAAGGCATAATTGACGGTGGAGTTGAGATACCGTCATCTGAAGAATCTTTTCCAAGCACTGAACGAATATGTGGAGAGCATATCTCTAATTATGCATCAGCTTTAAAATCTGATGTAGAAACATATAATAAAAGATTTTCAAGTCTTATAAAAAATGGTTTAAATCCTGAGAATTATAAAAGTCATTTTGAAGAGTTTAAGGAAAAAATAATGAATCTAGAAATTCCTAATTTTATCAAGAATGAAAACACTAGTGTGTCTACCCATAATAAAAATACAGGAGATACAGTAGAACAAACGCAGAGGCGTATAGATAAATGAGCCATCAATTTCGTAGAGAAGAAAAACAAGTCGAGTGGAAACCTCGAACAACATTAGGTATGCTTGTTGCAGGTGGCAAGATATCCTCTATGGAACAAGTTTTTGAAAATGGAATGCGAATCCAAGAATCTGAGATTGTAAAACAACTTCTTCCAGACATGAAAAGCCAGGTCGTACATGTAGGAATTGTTCAAAAGCAAACGGATGCTGGTGAAATGACAAGGTTTGATGCATTGGTCGCAGTAGGAAATGAGGGAGGTTGGTTTGGAATAGGTAAAGGCAAGGCTGCACAAATGCGAAATGCAATTGACAAAGCCACTACAGCTTCTTACCTAAATGTTATTCCAATTAAACTTGGATGTGGAAGTTGGGAATGTCGGTGTAATCAATTACATTCGATTCCATTTCTAGTAACTGGAAAAGGAGGAAGCGTAACTCTTGAAATATTACCTGGCCCTAGAGGATTAGGTTTGGTAGCGGGAGAAGATATAAAAAAACTCTTAAAATTGGCTGGAATAAAAGATGCTTGGACAAAATCCTATGGTTCAACAAATACTATGGCTTCAACAACAAAAGCTATATTCAATGCTTTAAGAAGTACATACACAGCAGGTTAATGATGGTATATGGTCTATCTAGTTATTAGAATTCGTGGAATAGTTAATATTCCAAGTTGGGCAGAAAAAACTTTAGATAATCTAAACTTGAGAAAAAAGTTTAACGCGACAATAGTTTCAGAAAACAGTCAAACTTTAGGTATGTTACGTAAAGTAAAAGATATTGTTGCTTGGAAATCTGTCGATGAATCGATTATTAAAGAACTATTGCAAAAAAGAGGGAGAAAAAAAGGACTACATCCACTACAGGATTCTACTCTTCCATCAAATTATAAAACAATTGATGATTTAGCTAATGCAATTCATAAAAATAATATTAGTTTATCCGAACTAGAAGATTTGAAACCTTGGTTTTCATTAAGCCCTCCAAAAGGTGGGTTCAAGAGAAAGACAAAAACTCAATATACCCAGAAAGGTACATTGGGAGAAAACAACGAATTAATTGATCTAGTAAGGAGAATGATATAAATACTACAAAATTTTATTTATGCAAGAATGATGATGATGATTTCGCTAATCTTTTCTATTCATAAAAAAAAATTAAGGAGTTTTGATAATGGCCACTAGATTCAGAAAAAGTAGAAGGCAACGTGGGACAAGATACTGCGGTTGGGGACAAATTGGTCAACATAGACAGTCAGGCTCAAGAGGTGGGGTAGGACAAGCAGGAAAGCATAAACATTTCTGGATACGTACAGTTATTGAAGAACCAGATCACTTCGGGCATCCTCAATTAAAATCTCATCATAAAATTGATGTAAAAAGATGGGCAAATTTGAGAGATTTAGATCTTCTATACTTAAAACATTTAAACAACAAATCTAATGAAAATGAGACTTTAGATTTAACGGCTCTTGGATATAACAAGTTGTTAGGAGCAGGTAGGGTTACAACTAAAATGACTGTTAAGGTGGAACAAATTTCTAGACGTGCGGTTGAGAAAATAAAAGCAATTGGAGGAAATGTAATTTCAAATGAACACAGTTCAGAATGAAGGTTTTATTCGAAAATCGATAAAAGGAATATCAAGATATATTCCACAGGTAGAAAAACCTAAGAAAAAAATATCTTTAACTGAAAAATTTGTTTGGTGTGGTATAGCTGTTTTTGCCTATCTAGTTATGGGTCAAGTTCCTCTATATGGTGTTACTGATTCACCCCAGTTCGATTTTCTTGCATTTGCTCGTGTAATTTTTGCTGCACAACAGGGAACTATACTAGAACTGGGAATAGGTCCTATTGTAACTGCTGGGTTACTTATGCAATTACTAAAGGGGTCGGATATTTTAAAATTAAATTTCAAAAATCCCGATGATAGAGCCCTCTTTACTTCAGCGACTAAAATTGTAACTATTATTGTTATTATTGCAGAGGGAGGCTTGTATGGGGCCAGCGTTTATGGACCTTTAGTCGCCTCACCTGATTTTATCCCTATTTTGATAGCACAATTGATATTTACTAGTCTTATTGTAATGCTATTAGACGAATTAATCCAAAAAGGCTGGGGATTGGGATCAGGAATTAGTTTGTTTATCATGGCTGGTGTAGCACAAACCATCTTATGGAGTGTGTTTAGTCCAGTTGCAGGCCCCGATGGTCCAGTAGGAATTCTTCCTTTTGTAATCGATTCTGCAGCAACTGGAGATCTTTCTGATACTTTCTTCAGAAGTGGTCAATTACCAAGTGTATTTACTTTTATTTTGACTGGAGGTGTTTTGGCACTTCTCGTATACACACAGGGAATTCATATTGATATTCCGATTGTTTCAACGAAGTATAGAGGCTTTACAGCAGTCTACCCAATTAAACTTCTTTATGTGTCTAATATACCTGTAATTTTATCTACTGCTTTGATCGCAAATGCAATGTTTATGGGTCAAATGTTATGGGCCAATTATAATCCACAAAATGATAATCCATTTTTTAACTGGATAGCTCAGTTTGATCCTGGTCAACAACAGACTCCTACTGGTGGATTATTATATTACATGAGTACTCCAAGAGGACTAGATATAGTTGCTCAAGATCCATTACGCGCTTTAACAAATATCATCTTTGTAACGGCTATTGTTACTGTATTTGGTCGATTATGGGTTGAACTTGGGGGACTTTCTGCAAAAGCGGCCGCGAAAAATCTCTTGGATGCAGATGTTCAAATACCAGGTTTCAGAAGATCACAGAATTCTGTTCAAAATGTCTTAGATAAGTATATACCATCTGTTACTATACTTGGCGGTGTTGCAATTGGGCTATTGGCGTCAGTTTCTGATGTTCTTGGACTGTTTGGTGGTGGTATAGGATTGTTGTTAATGGTAGATATTCTAGTGAACTACTATAATTTGTTGATCAGAGAAAAGGTGGATACTACAATGCCAAAACTGGCGGCTTTAATTGGAAGAAAAGACTAAACGCATAATCGTAGTTGGTATACCAGGGGTAGGAAAAACTACTGTTGTTTCTAGTGTTAAAAACACACTAGAACAAACAGGGATTACAACTTGTTTAGCTGAATTTGGAAAAATAATGTTGGAAGAGGCAGAAAAGTTGAACATTAAAAGTAGAGATGAAATACGCCGCCTTTCTATTGACGAACAGAAAAAATTACAGAATCTCGCTGCCAAAAGAATTTCCCAAATGTATTCTAATGTAGTGATAATTGATACTCATTTATTTATAAATACCAAAGAAGGATATTATCCAGGGTTACCAGCAGATCTGTTAAACCATATGAAACCAACCCATTTAATATTAATAATTGCAAATCCAGAGGAAATTTATCATAGAAGGCAAAATGACTCCTCAAGAGTTAGAGATATGATATCAATGGAATCCATAAAAAATGAAATCGACATGTCAAAGATACTAATTTCCTGTTGTTCCATAATATCTGGGGCACCTTTCAAAATACTTGCTAATCACGAGGGCTCACTGACGGACTGTACTCAAAAAATGGTTTCATTAATATTGGACACATGAAAGAAAGACAAATAATATGTATTTAGGTGATCTTATTTTACAGATTCCTGGACTCGCTCCAGCATATACTAAACATCCAATCTTTCCGGATCTATTTTCTGCTATGATTGTAGCTGCTCTAATATCAATTGGTCTAAATTTTGCGTTCGCAATTCTGAGAAAAAAAACTACTGACATTGATAGACTATCAAAAGTTATGAAAGAAACAAATGAATGGAGAAAAGAATATACTGATGCTATAAGAAAACAGGATAAAGTTAGAATTAGCGAATTAAAGAAAAAGCAAGCCTATGTTAATAAAATGAGTTTAGAAATGCAACAACAACAAATGCGACCCATGATGCTTTACATGATACCTTCGTTTATGCTCTGGATTCTTGTATTTCCCACCATCTTCGGTCAGACCGTAGCCCTTTCACCTCTTCATATTCCTTTTTTAATGTGTAACGATGAAAACGTAAAACATGATACCGTCCTCGATGAAAATGGTCAACCCAAAGGGGTCTGCAATATCTCTGGAGAAGTTTTTTTATGGGGTTGGTTTCTTATCACATCCCTAGGAACAAGTGGAATTATCGCCAAAATAACAAAAACATCCATGCCAAGTATGACATAAATTGATTACCTCAAATTACAAAAATAAAATATTAAATAGTATTGTCATATCAGGTTGGCCAGCAGTAGGTAAGACAACTCTTGCTACAGAATTAGCGATCGAGTTTGGGTACAAACATTACAATGGCGGAGATGTATTAAAAATGCTAGCTGCCGAAAAAGGTTATTTAGTATCTGGAAATGATTGGTGGGATACAGAGGAGGCAAAAAATTTCATGGATGAAAGAGAGTCAAACTCTTATTTTGATATCGAAGTAGATAGAAAATTGGTAGAAATAGTGAGAATGGGAAAAGTTGTAGTTACGAGTTATACATTGCCATGGTTAGTTCCAGAATCAATTAAAATCTGGTTAAAAGGTTCCAGAAGTAACAGAATAAAAAGGATGGCAAAAAGAGATAGCCTAAACCTTAAACAAGCCAGAGATATTATTCAACAACGTGACGATAATAATGTACGCATCTATAATAGTTTATATGGGTATGAGTTTGGAAAAGATCTTTCTGTTTTTGATTTTGTTTTAGATACTGATTTGTTAAATCTTGAGTCACTTCTTTTAATATCAAAAACAATAGTCAAAAATTTACGACTTTAGATCAAATCCAAATTTTTTAATTATAATGAAAGATTAAAATTATTAATAATATTTCCAAAATAATATTTTTAGCAATGGATTTAAAATATAATAAAAAACTCATTCAATTTGATAATTTAGTAAGCTTAACCGAAAGTGTGACAGATGATAGATATGGTTATTATCCATATGAACGACCTATCCACACCTTATTCGATTACGGTTTAATTTTAATTGATAAGCCATCAGGCCCGACTAGCCACGAAGTTGCATCATGGGTTAAAAGGATATTGAATATAGATAAATCAGGACATAGCGGAACGTTAGATCCTGGCGCTACGGGCTTATTACCCATGGGATTAGGAGAAGGGACCAAAGCATTATCGATATTGTTATTAGGACCCAAGGAATACTATTCCATCGCTCGAATTCATTCTAAATTTGATCGGGAAATACTTGAGAAGGTATTATTGGAGTTTCATGGGGACATTTACCAACGTCCTCCACAGCGATCATCAGTAAAAAGAATGACACGAATACGTCGAATTCACGAACTAGAATATGTAGAAGAGAATGAAAAACTTATTCTGCTTCGAATATTATGTCAAGCTGGAACATATATAAGAAAATTAATTTATGACATTGGGGAAATCATGGGTACTGGTGCTACTATGGTTGAACTTCGTCGTACTAGGGTCAGTCATTTCTTTGAACGAGACGGTCTAATAAAACTCCATGATTTGTACAATGCTTTTTATCTATATAAAGAGAAAAAAATTGAAGAAAATCTTAGGAATATTATAAAACCGATTGAGATATGCTTCAAGGAAATCCCATCTGTTGTCATTAGAGATACCGCAGTTGATGCTCTTTGCCACGGTGCCCAATTAGCTATTCCTGGCATTTCTGAACTTTCACCATCAATTCAAAAGGGTGACACCGTAGCTATATACACTTTAAAAGGAGAAATAGTCGGAATAGCCCAATCTCTTATGGATATAAACGAAATAGTTTCTAATAAAAATGGTATTTCTTTTACTATGAAGCGGCTTATTATGAAACCTAATACCTATCCTAAAGGGTGGCGTTCATAATTCATAAACTGGGAGGTTAAATGCTGAAGCGATCCGATATAACCTTAGAAAATTTTCTTATAAAAATAAATTAATTAAATAGTTTCTCCTATACCCGGAGTCTTTCTATCTAATTTAGCAATCTTTTTTGCAAGATTTTCCATCGTTCCTGGTATATGACATTTACACATACAATCAGTACACTCTATATGGTTATTTCTTTTACAATATTGGGAGATTTCTGCGCTATCCATTTTTCAATAGACAAATTTCCTAATACCATATTTTTATTTTATCATAAATAGAATGCCAAAATAAAATTCCCAATAGAAAATGATACCCAATAGATTATATTTTCCACTTCATTCTTTTAATGTAAATTTAAAAGACTTACTGCCGGGGTCGCCTAGCCTGGTAGGGCGCAAGCCTGGAATTGTCAAGAAAGCTTGTGACCGAAAGGTCTCGAGGGTTCGAATCCCTCTCCCGGCGCTGAATTCTCGGTTCGAATTCGTTCTAACGATACAGAAGAACAGTAAACTAATCGAAGGGTTTTAAAATCAAGTCATGCGTAATATAATAAGCAACTTCAAATTTTTAATCCAATTTCAAAATGAGAGAATATACAATAGGAAAAAAAGACTAGATATTAGATTGAATAAATAAAAATCTATCTTGATGGAAATGATAAAACTGATGTATTAAGATTAAGCTATGCAAGAAAAAAAGGGTATTTTAACTATTATTAGGTGTATGAGTGCTATACTTCAATTAGAAAGTAACTTGAGAAATCTTATTCTTAAGTTACAAAACAATATGTTAAACTACTTTTTAAATTTGTGGATAT
Organism: Nitrososphaeraceae archaeon; assembly: GCA_035630235.1. Taxonomy (GTDB): domain Archaea; phylum Thermoproteota; class Nitrososphaeria; order Nitrososphaerales; family Nitrososphaeraceae; genus TH1177. The sequence goes on from DASQLB010000145.1 coordinate 8,410, forward strand.
CAAAGGATACAGTAGAACCTTCAGAAATATTGAGTATTATTAAAAAAATTTTACAAGATGGTTTATGGAAATAGTGAAAATTATCCTGAATGTATATTATGGTGCTCAGTAAATGTAGACAAAGATAAAAAATTCAGGATTTCTATTTTATCACACTCCCATTTCTCTTTAGCTATGACGAAACCTAACTAGCATTTATGTAAGGCTCCCCAGGTCTGAGATGCGAAGAATCCTAAACAAAGTATATAATCACCATAGTAGAAGTCTCTCTTGTAATACCTTAAGGGATCGTTTGCTCTGGCCTATATACTCTAGAATTTATCATTAGAGATCCCGAAAATATTTTTGTGATTTCATTTATTCCATAACAATTTAGAAATCTAAAGTTAATAAGCTAACAAAAAAAAACTATAGTAACTTTAAATTTATTTTAGTTTATAAAAGTTTTAGTTTAAAAAAAAGTTTTGTTAAAGATAGCTTTGTAGATACCCCACATAAGATACTATATTTTAAAAACTTTTTGCTACAATATTCTTTATAATGGTTAGTATCTAATAAAAGAATCAAAATCCTATAGACACTTGTGACTGTCATGATAACAATTATTTCTTGTTATAAATAAAAAAATTGTTTATTATTTTTTAGTTAAAAGATCCAGGATTAATTATTAATCTTGTTGATATTTTAGATCGTTATATTAATATCATATTTCATGTACATTTTATAATTACAATCTTATTTTTCTGATCAAATTTTAATATTTGGAATTTTATTTTATCTGATAGATTATATTAATAAAAGAAGAAATCTTAATCATCAGCCTATAGTTTATACGCTTATGTAAATCTACTCGACTTGTAATTTTTAATTTTATTATTTCAGGAAATATTTTTCTTTTATTGATAATTTTAAATACATTAATATGAAAGTGATAATGTCAATTTTCAAATGAAAAAATTATAAGTCTTATCACCGTTCGAATCTGTATCAAATTAGAGATTAAAATTAATTTACTAGTTTAAATAAATTGGTTTTATACGATCTATTTTCTTGCTAAAATCTACTCTTTAATAATTAATATATTCGAGTTTGTATTTTTTTCTAGTTTTATTATAATAGTATAAATAAAATTGTCAATATTGTTAATTTGAATACCCAATTGTCGCATATTAATCCTTATGATAAAGATAAACTAAGTGAATCCAAAATCCATGAACATAAGTTTAAGAAAATTATTGATAAAAAAAATTACAAAAATTAAATATTCGTCTCAAAGAAGTTAACAAAATCGGTAATGAAAAGAATATTCACAAAAAAATCCAACTTTGCACCATTGATAAGGGAAATGAGTTGCTACCTGTTTACTATTTGATTCAGATTTAAAAATAGATAATGCACAATTTATTGCCTCAACAAATCCCAACGAGAACTATATACATCCAATTGCAGAAACGGATAATATTAAAGACCTACAACACGGATGGGATTATATATTGAGAGAAGTTATAGAAAAGTAAAAAAAAATAACTATCGAAAAATAAGCGGTAACAGTATTCAATCCAATCAAACTAATACCTTTTTATAAATGTACATATTGTAATAAAGAACTCTAGCGAAAGAAGAAAAAAAAGAACATGAATTTTTATGGCATATAATAGATAAAGTTTAATCTAAAAAAAGAATCACTAATTAAGAAGTTCTCTTTCTTTGATTTTCTGTTCTGTTACCCAAAACAACTAGTATTAAATACTATTCTATATCTACATATAATTCTTTTTTTATCCTTAAATGATTCTAATTCTTTAGGAAGTTCAAGAAAAGTTAAAATATAAAAAATCCATAGAATATGAAGTTTTATTACTTTCAAATAATCTCATAGTCATCAGAGTAAAATAGCTGGTTTACGACTATCTGTCTAATTTATAAAGACATTTTTTATAATGCCTTCTATCTAAGAATAGAAAATTTATTTGCATGTTACTATACACTTAGATTGTAAAAGAAGGATCGCATATATGCATAAATTATTATTAATACATAATGTTTTGTTTACTAATAATTATATAATATTTAAAGTAGAAATTTTAAACTATTTACAGGAAAATGGGGTAACACATAATCAGGGTACCAGGTAAACAATAAAACTAGCTCCGACAACTCCAATAACAATCAATGCTGTTATAACAATTCCCTTTTTCGTAATTTTATTTTTAGTTTCTGTTTTTTTATTCAAGTTGATTATTGTAAAAGGTTCATTTATTTATTTTTTTATTATTAAAACTAGAAATAACTTTAGTATTTGGGTTTTTTTCGAATTCTTCTCTCTAATTTCGCTACCTTTTTGCTACGAGATCTTTTTTCACTATAAGCATGGGTTTTTTTAAAATCTTTCTTCATCATTCTTATGTTTTTTATTTCTTTAATAAATATTTACAATTATTATTATTCAATATTAAAAATCGATAAGGAAGGTTAACTCATGTAGTTAAATCATACTTTTCATAGTAAATGCGAATAATAGTATTTGAGCTGTCTAACATTTTTATAATACAACCCATAATTTAGGCTGTGGAGAATGTATGTATTTTAGGAGCTGGTAGTACTAACTATGGAAAGCTTAATGAAAGTATTATAGAAATAGCCCTTAGTGCATCAGTTGATGCAATTGAATCTGCAGGGATATCACCTAGTGATATTAAAGCTGGATATATTTCCAATGTTTTTGGTGTGGCAGATAAGCAAGTGCATATCGCTCCAGTTATTATGAGTAATTTAGGAATTTCTCATGTTCCAGGTTTGACTATTGAATCAGCATGTGGATCGGGTTCAGTGATGTTTAGGGAAGCATTCGCAAATATCCGTGCTGGTTTTTACGACTGTGTATTGGCTTTAGGTGTAGAAAAAATAACTCATACTGGAACAACTCAGAGTACAACTCTATTTTCATATTGCTCTGATTTCTTTTATGAAGGTGGAAATGGTGCCTCATTCCCTGGTTTATTTGCATCCATCGCTCGAGCGTATATGACTAAGTATAAAGCGGATGAAGAAGACCTAGCTCATGTTGCTGTAAAAAACCATGAAAATGGATTATTAAATCCTAAGGCCCATGTGAGGAAAAAGATAACTGTTGAAGATGTGCTTAATTCACCGGTTGTTGCATCTCCATTAAAACTATATGATTGTTGTCCTTTTTCAGATGGTGCCTCAGCACTAATTCTCTGCAATGAAGATTTCGCAAAAAAAAGTGGAAAACCATATATTCAAGTTATCGGATCGGGACGAGGAGGTTCACCAGCTGCGGTTCAAGGTAGAAAGGATATATCAACTATTCCTGGTACAGTTATTGCTGCTAATCAAGCTTATCAAATGGCTGGGATATCACCTAAAGATGTGGACTTTGCTGAAGTTCATGATTGTTTTACTATTGCAGAAATAATAGATGTGGAAGATCTCGGTTTTTTCAAAAAAGGTAAAGCAGCTAGAGAAATTAGAGATGGAGCTACTTCCAGAAAAGGAAAGATTCCTATTAATCCATCCGGAGGATTAAAGTCAAAAGGCCATCCTATTGGAGCTACAGGAATAGGTCAAATTGTTGAAGTTTTTGAACAATTCTCTGGACAAGCAGGAGAAAGAACTATTAAAGATGCAGAAATCGCTTTAACTCATAATTTTGGTGCTACTGGTGCTAGCGCCGCAGTCCATATATTTAAAAAGGTGAATTAATCAGGAATTGACTAATACTAATCGTTCAGGAGTAAGAGAAAAATTTATTGAATCTGCTCGTGACTCCAAGATATTAACAAAGAAATGTGATGATTGTAGTACTATAAGGATTGCAACGGTATTATATTGCGAAAACTGTCATGGAAGTAAATATAATTTACTAGAATATCTTGGCATAGGTTATGTGAATACCTTTACTATACATACAGTTCCTCCTGAGGGATTTGAGGATGTAGATGGTTATGCCTGGGTTGTGTTCACCTTAGATGATGTTTCGATTAGGGCTTCAGGATTTTTACCCGGTATTAAAAAACCTGCAGATCTGCCTATCGGATCAAAAGTTAAAGTTAATGGATTTGACGAGAAACATGGATTAGTTTTGAAAAAACTTTGATCATTTTTATTTATTTATAATTATTTGAAAGTAAGTAACTAAACATAATGAAATCAATTGGTCTAGTTCGCTTAACTCTAACCTTAACATTCTATTACTATATTAACAAACTTATGGAAAAGTATCCTCAGGTAAAAACAAAACTCTCTAACGCAAGTACCGTTATTAACAATCAACTTGCAAAGCTGAGGATATTGAATAACCGATTTAATAATCTTGATAATGAGTTGCGTAACAAAGTAATTTTAAATATAAAAAATGGGGATAATGTACGTGCAAAAGCATTAGCAAACGAATTAGTGAATATTAGAAAAATTAAACGGACTACCCAGAAACTATTAATGAGTTTAGAAGTCATAGTAATAAGATTTTCAACAATATCAGAATTTGCTGAAATTCTTGACACTATTAATCCAATGATCGAAACAGTTAAGGAAGTGAAGAATGATATAACTAGAACCGTTCCGGCTGCTACTAGTATTATATCCGAGATGACAACATTATCATCAGAAATATTGATACAGTCAAATGTGAATGTAAATGTAGATAATATCTCTATTCCTGTTAATTCTGATGCACTAGAAATTCTTGATGAAGTACATACTATCATGGAAGAAGAAACAAGGTCGAAGATTCCCGCTGTTCCTATTAACATTAGTAATAAAATTAAACATATTTCCAAGCAAAATGAAATCTCAACTAAAAATTCCAAAGTATTATTGGAAGCTTAGTTTAATGAGTATCCTGATTAGTATCCATTACATCAATTGTATAAAAAACTTTACAAAGTAGCTTTAATTACTTGTTATTCATAACCGGTGCAATGGAGCGAGTACAATCACAAATAGTTAATAAGACAGGATCCAAACATGGCAGTATTCTGGAATCCGCCTCGCGAAGGGTGAGAATGATATTCTCTGTTATGGCTAGCCCAAATCGTATTGATATACTTAGAATTCTTTATTCTAAAGGTCCTTTGACTTATTCTGAATTAAAGTCTCTTGCAGGGTTTAAATCCAAAAAAGAATCAGGCAAATTTGCATATCATTTAAGAAAATTACTACGTCAATCCTTGGTCTCTCTTAATAAAGCAGAAAGACGATATACAATTACAAACCTAGGTAAATTAGTCTTAAGTTTAGCACGTCAAATTGAAGAAAGATCAATTATAGAAAGTGGTAAATTATACGTAAGGACTACAAAACCTTCAATCGAAGAATTTGACTCTAATAAGATAATTCAATCTTTAGTAAGAGAAGCTAATATGCCATTAGAACTTGCACATAAAATTACAGAAGAGGTAGAAAATAAAATTTATAAACTTCAAACATCTTATCTTACGTCTTCTCTAATAAGGGAAATGACCAATTCCATACTAATTGAACATGGTCATGACGATTATAGAAATAAGCTTGCTAGGTTAGGGCTTCCTCCTTCTGATATGGTGTCTCTTATTCATGAAACTAGTACTCGTAATATGGAAATTCCCGATCTTGTTGTTAAAACCTCACAATCAATTTTTACAGAATATCTTTTGAACAGTTCTCTTCCAAAGGATATTGTGGATATGCACTTGACTGGAGAGATCAATATAGGTAAAAGTGGATTCTGGAATATTATTCCAGATGCTATGTTTATTAATATTAATTCTATAATTGATATTTTTGAAGATATAAAGGGACGATACCTAAGCGTATCTAGGATTCTCCGATCTAATCCTTTGCAAACACCAGAATCTGTTATATCAATTATCTTTTCTTTATTAAGTAGAGAAGCCTCAAGAGAAATTGTTATTGAAGGATTTTTAGATTTTCTTCAAAAGAAAAGCGAAATAGGTATAGTTGGAAAGGATAACATAGCAAACATTTTCTTTTTAACCTCTACCATCTCATCATATGGTTCTTTTTCTCCAAATATTACAATATCTCTTAATTTGAGTAAATATGATGCTCCTATAGTTAATTCATTACTGGAGGGATATGAAAAATACATAACTATTACACCGATTCCAACAATTGCTCTCTCAATTGTTTATGATGATCTTACTTCTCTTGATCCTTTTATTGATAAACTTTTACGACTTTCCAAAGTTGGAGGTATAATATCATTTTCAAAACATAAAGTTCGTGCAAGGTATGGTTTATCTAAATCTGAAGAAATGCCAAATACAAGTACAGTTGTGATGTTACAATCATTATCAATTAATCTTCCAAGAATAGCATATCAATCAAATAAAGATGAAACATACTTCAGGGCGAGACTAGCAATATTATTGAAACCGCTGCTTTCGATAATTACACAGCGTTTTCTCTCTGTTTCAGATCTTATTCAAAAGGGAACAATTCCTATAATAAGTCAAACTACATCGAACTTGAAATTGGGAAAAATAGAGGCTATGGTTAATTTAGTGGGGATCCAGGAATCTGTATACGAAATTTTAGGATATACTCCAGAAAATAACGGTGATAACGTGATAAAAAAAGTCATTCAAACTGCTATTGATATAATCAATGAGAAGAACAAAGAAAATCAAGAAAATGCAGAAATTAGGATAACAATGCTAAAAGACGATAGTGCTTTTAGGTTCAAAGATTTGGATATTGAGAAATATGGAAAATCATTAACGATTAATAATGGCGAAAATTTGATTTATTCACAAGGATTAATTATTGATGGCGAAAAAATTATTTCAAATTCTATCGATTTGGATCCAATAATAGAATATTATTCATCTCTCGAGGGTCTTCTTAAGGGAGGAGTTTCTATTGATCTGGATATTACTAATATTAGTGACATTGGAGATGTAAAAAAGATCCTTAAATCTTTTGCAAAACTTCCTTTCTTTTATCTTGCTCAAAGTTTCTCGATATGTAATATTTGTGGAGAACGTTTTTTTATCTCTGATTTAAAAATTTGTGAGAAATGTGAGTCTTGTAAAATTTCCTCCATCTCTACCTAGTTTTGAGTTATTTTGCCTTGAACTTAGTCACGTTATATTAACAATAGCAACAACTCTATCAGTTATTTTTTTAGACTATCCTGTCCATTCTGTAAGACTGCAAGAGTTCAAATAAGATTATTTAGTAATATAATTTTTAGCTAATTATGTTGTATAATAATAAAATTTAAGTGTTATATTATCTAAGATATATCTTGAATTTGGACGGCGAAATTGTATGGGACTATCAGAAATAGATAAAACTAAAAATAAAACAGCTTTTAAAATAAAGAAACGAGATGGTAGAGTAGTAAATTTTGATGAATCAAAGATATCACAGGCAATTTATAAAGCTTTGATTGCAACAGGAAAACCTAATTTTCAATTAGCAGAAGAACTTGTTAATAAAGTCGTTAAAAAAATGACCCTTAATAGTACTTCATTTGATAAATCTTTCATACCAAGCGTTGAAGATGTTCAAGACATTGTTGAGTCAATTCTTATTGAAGATGGATTATCTGATACTGCCAAAGCTTATATTCTTTATAGACACGAAAGAAGAAAAATCAGAGAAGACAAAATAAAAATTTTAAATAAGAAGAACCTTGATGAAATTGATAAGGACTTTGATATAAATTCTCTCCGCGTCCTATCTTCACGTTATCTTTTAAGAAACGACAGTAATGAAATAATTGAAGCACCTAAACAGATGTTTGAACGTGTAGCTATTCTTGTTGCCATATCTGATTTGTTACACGATCCACATATATTTCACCTACCAGGTGGATACGATCAAAATACTACAGAAGCTACTGCATATTATGACAAAATAAGTGACTTTGACCTTAAACTAAAGATAGGATCTTATTACCTGAATAAATATCATTTTGAATCGCTCATTCGATTATACACTCAGTTAGCTTCAAAAGGACAGATGAAGACGTCTTTCAAAGATCTTTTAAAACTAATATTTAAAGGAAAGTTTACCTCTTATGAAGACCGAATTAAAGAATATTATGGGTTAATGGTATCCAAAGATTTTCTCCCAAATACTCCTACTTTAATGAATGCCGGCGCGCGTTTAGGACAACTCTCTGCATGTTTTGTTTTGGATATGCCTGATGACATGGAAAAAATCATGAAAACATCATCAGATGCAGCTATGATTTTTAAATCTGGCGGTGGGGTGGGAATTAATTATTCTGATTTGAGACCAGAAGGTGATATTGTGGCATCTACTTCAGGAGTTGCTTCTGGTCCTGCGTCTTTTATGCGAATTATAGATACGATTACAGATGTCGTTAAACAAGGTGGAAAAAGACGTGGAGCTAATATGGGGATTCTTGAAGTCTGGCATCCAGATATTGAAAAATTTATCACTGCAAAAACAAAGCCTGGTGTTTTTGAAAATTTTAATGTAAGTGTTGGATTATGGGATGATTTTTGGAAGGCTCTTATTAATAATAACAACAAGTATACTCTCAGAAATCCTAGAACTCATGAACCTCTTAAACAGATTGATTCCCATCAACTCATAGATCTTATATCATTAAGTGCATGGAAAAGCGCAGAACCTGGTATTATCTTCTTCGATAACATAAACAAGTACAATCCATGTATTAAAGCAAAAGAAGGACCTCTCAGAGCTACTAATCCTTGTGGAGAACAATCATTATATCCATATGAATCATGTAATCTTGGATCCATTAATTTATCTAATTTTGTAAAACGAAAGGCAGATGGAATGTATGAATTTGATTGGTCTAGATATGAACAAGCTATTAGAATCTCATCGAGATTCCTAGATAATATCATAGATGCCAATAAATATCCTGTAGATGAAATAGAATATAATACCAAACTTACAAGACGAATAGGCTTAGGAATCATGGGAATAGCTGATCTTTTATTTTCATTACGTATACCTTATGCCTCACAAGAAGGGTACGAGTTCATGAATAAACTTGCTGAAACATTAACGTATTATAGTATGGAAGAAAGTGTAGCAATTGCTAAATCAAGAGGTTCATTTCCGTTATACAAAAAAAGTGAATATGTATCAGAAAAAATTCCCGTAGCTGGATATTATGAAATACCAAAAGAAAATCATTCGTATGATTGGGATTCTTTAATTGAAAAAATTCAGAAATACGGAATTCGTAATTCTTGGACCACTACTATAGCTCCTACTGGAACTCTCTCAATGATAGCAGATTGTTCTAATGGCGTAGAACCAGTCTTTGCATTAGTGTTTGAAAAACGTGTTACTGTAGGGAGATTTTTCTATACTAACAAAATATTTGAAAATGTATTAAAGGAGAATGGTCTATATAACGATGAAATTTTAACTAAGATAGCTAATAATTACGGATCAGTTAGAGGATTAAATGAGATACCATTATGGATACAGTCATTGTTTACAACAGCAATCGATATTCATTGGACAGATCATATAATGGCTCAATCAGTATGGCAAAGGTGGATTAGTAATGCCATTGCAAAAACTATTAACATGCCAGGTGATGTTACCGTCGAAGACGTCAAATCATCATATCTGCTTGCGCATGAGTTGGGATTAAAGGGTGTCACTGTATATCGAGATGGTTCAAGAAGTGAACAAGTCTTACATATTACAGGAACAAATACATTAGAAAAATCATTTATAGTAAAACCTAGTAAGTATGTCAAGGAATATATTCAATCACAAATAAAAGAACCATATGTTACTCAGTATGTTTCTAAGCTATTTAATACCGCCGATCCAGAGGTAACCGACTATGTTATAAACGAGATGCTTGTAACCCCACGAGAGCCGACTAAAGATACAGGACATATAGAATTCATTCAAAAACCCCTTCCAGAAATCTATGAGGACGAGATATGTCCAACATGTAAATCCAAACTCATTATTACTGAAGGTTGTAATATGTGTATAGAATGCGGATTCAGTAGCTGTGTATCAGGGTAACTTAGATTTTTTATACTATTTTTATTAATTACATGGAATTTATGTTACATTAGAAAACTATACTTATTTCTGCAAATTGCAATAATAAGTTGATTAATTCCACTAAATATTAGGATTAGCAAATATTTAGAAGGGTTCTCCATTCAATATTAGAGCCAATAAAGCAGAACGTAACGCCTTACCGTAAGCTGCTTGTTTAAAATAAATCGCATTCTTGGTATAATCTATAGTATGAGAAATTTCATCTAATCTAGGTAAAGGATGCATTATTGACAGGTCAATTTTAGCATTCTCTAATATTTTATCATCTATTCTATAAGTGCCTTTTACCTTTTCGTATTCTTGAGTATCAGGAAATCTTTCTTTCTGTATTCTAGTCACATATAGCACGTCTAGTTTGGGAATTATATCATCGAGATAATCATAGTGCTTAATGTTCATTATCCCTTCAAATTCAAAAATAGATTCTTTTCTTATTGCCAAGCTGGGTGGGGAAATTAGGTGTACGTCTACATGATAATTTTTTAATCCATACAATAACGAATATACAGTTCTGCCATATTTTAGATCACCAACTATTCCTATTGTCAAGTTGTCTATATTGCCTTTTTCTTTAAAAATGGTATAGAGATCAAGCATTGCTTGTGTAGGATGCTCTTCACTTCCACTTCCTGCATTGATAATTGGATTAGACGAAAGCTCTGCTGCATATCTGCTAGAACCATCCCTTGCATGTCTAAGCACGATAACATCAGAATACAAATCCATAATTCTTATAGTGTCAGCAAGAGATTCTCCCTTTTCTATAGAAGAAAATTTTGAATCAAAAATTCCTATCGAACTTCCCCCCAGCGATGCCATTGCCGCTTCAAAGCTCATTCTTGTTCTAGTGCTTGGTTCATAAAAAATATAACCGAGTGTTCTTCCTCTGCCCAGTTCACTTTTTTCTTCAGGTTTTAATCGCTGAATTTTATCCGTTGAATCAAATATGAATTCTAAGTCATCTCTAGAAAAATCTCTAATTGAAACTATATCTTTGCGAAAAAAATGATTTTTACCAGGCATAAATTAAAAGAGAATAAGGCTTAATTAATAAATATTTTTTTAATAACATTTTTAATAAAATCGAATTAATATTATTAACTAAACTATTACTTTTCAAATATTATTTTATGCAAAAACAATAGATAGGAATTTATGACAATTAGCCAGAGAGTTCTAATGAATATCCTGCCTTTCTCTTTTCCATTATTGAATTAAAAATATCTATTTTCTTCAATACTGAAATTCCAGTTTTATTACCAATAATTTCAATCAATATAATCCAATCAGGATTCTCTAATGAAACTTTAAATTTACTTAATTTATTTGCAATAGAAAATATAATCTCTTTACTTCTCATTGATGTATGTCTCTTTTCTACTGAGATTCTGAATGAGTCATTTGATTTTATTTTTCTCGTTGTGAGTTTTTCTACTTCTATTTCAATATTTTTAAGATCTGTAGATAGAAACTTCTCTATAGGTATCACTCTTAGGATATATCTAAATTGCCATGGTTCTTCCGCCAATAATTCCTTGAATTTTGCCATCAAGTCAAATGGATTTAAATTAGTAAATGCAAGCAAGATACCTGAAACCTTTTGGATTTCTATCATGGGGGCATCAGTACCAAAGTGTGAGAGTAATACATTTAGTTCATCAAGAGCATCGAACTCTCTATGTCTGTAAGTAGTGATCAATAAATTAAAATCCATTATTTGTACTGATGTAAAATTTCGTAAATAGTTTCCGATTTTATCACTCCCTCTCTAACTATCTTAATATTTGGAGTAGAAATATCAACTATTGTTGACCCTTTAAAAGAAAATGGGTGTTTAGGTTTCTCATCATCTCCAATAACTATAGCATCATATCCTACCAGCGGAGATTTCATTACTTCACTCGCATAAATACAAGAACTTTCATTTGATAAATTAGCACTTGTGCCAACGACAAAGTTGCAAAACTTTAATAAATTTAAGGTTTCTAAGTTAGCGGGAATTCTCATACCTACTGTCTGTTGACCTGCAGTAATCAATTGTGGAATATTCAAATCTTTTAAAGTTCCTATTATTGTTAAAGGACCAGGCCAAAAAGAATGAGCTAATTTCCTACCACTCTCACCTAAAAACATTATCTTTTCTACCTGTCTAATGTCAAAAGTTAAAATAGGTAACGCTTTTTTTATAATACGATTTTTTATTCTGAAAATTTTTTCTACTGATTTTTTGTTATAGGGATCGCAACCTAATCCATAAACAGTATCTGTGGGATACACAATTATTCCCCCATGTTTAATTATCGCTTGACATTTAATTAGATCCTCTTCTTTTTTTCCATCTAATATCATCATTTTATTTCTCTACTTTAATTCTATAATCAAATTAAATTCTAAACATATAATTTAATTATTATTTAATAATTTTACTTTATGTATGGTTTGTTCAATTTCTAAAATGATATCTTCTATTTTGTTTGGGTCGCTTCGTATCGTTCCTCCTGCAGCAAATTTATGACCTCCTCCATCGATTAAATTTAAAGCAATTTCATTACAATCAATTTTGTCATTGTTTCTTCTGATACTTATTTTGCCATTTTTTCCATAAAATATAGCGACATCTGCATTAGTGAGGTTGAATACCTCTTCTGAAAATAAACTTGTTTGAATGTATGGTGATGATCTAACAAAGACAACGTTAAGATCATCAATTTTCTTTATTTTTAAGTCATTTAATACTTGCCTTTTATCTGAATCTCTCAAGGATTCGTATATTCTATAATCTTCACTCAACTCGATATCCCATAATATTCCGTTTGATATTTTATCGGCAAGTTTTCCTAATCTTTCATAGGAATCGTTAAAATTGAGATAATATCTTATGATTTCTGGTAACGGAGTAATATACCGGTCCTTGGTAAAAAAATCTATTGTATGTGCTAATGTAGCTAAATGTTTAGCATATCCATTATCTAATACGAATCGTTCATACATTAATTCTGAGGCACATTTGTATCCTGAATTATCTAATATTAACTCAATAAAAGGATTAACCTCATTTATTGTATTTTTAGACCATGGATGATGATCGACCCAAATAACTTGGTTCTCTGTTTTTTTACAAGAGAGAAACGCACTTTTAAAAATACTTAACAAATTATCGTTAAAACCAAGATCTGACACTATGAATAGATTTTTCTCTTGGGATTCAATTGAAAAAAAAATTTGATTAATTATTTTCATGAAGCTTTCTTTGCTATAATCTAGAAAAAAAGTTCTAGCTTGAGGATATCTAATTAAACCTATTGCCGAAGAGAAAATACCGTCAACATCTGATTCATGAGAAAACAACGTAACTCTCATTATTTTGTTTTAGTTTTATTTTCTTATAAGTCTTGATTATATTACCATAAAAGCATCCGTCTTAAAATAAGTTTTTCAATTGGTAAATTGCTATAATATTGCGTTTGTGTTCATCTATAAGTGATTACATAATAGAATTGTATAGAAAACATCTGCATAATAATCAATTTCACCAGTCTGTAAATTGTTATAAGTTCTCCGAATAACCATTTTATGACATATAAAATATTTTCATCCTTGTTGTGCTGGATATGCAGGATCATTTTATATCCACATTTAATTCCCATTCTGTTATCCCATATCTAGGATGTATAAAGCTGAAACAATCTAGTTTGTCTTACAAGTACATATTATCTTCGCTTTCATATAATTTATCTGTAATAACTATAGATACTGATTTTATTTTTGATATTATTGCTATAAAAAAGCAACTATTTTGACATGTCATATATTGTTGTTAGTGCTCTTCTTACCTTGAGGTTATAGATTATCTGTGTTAGAGCAACTGTTGGACCAATAGATTATCTAGCATATTTCTTTCTCAATTTGACCTTATCTGCAAAATATTCTTATGGATGGGTTCTTTTGAATCGAGTTGAATTTATTCCAGTAAATATGTGTCTTATATCTATAAAGAGAATAAAAGATGACATTAACTTTTCAATCATCTTGATGTAGATTCTATATGTAAATTTCTGTAGGGTTGTATAATGTGATATTTGGATAGTCGTAGAAACAATCTCATAATATGCTTCAACAAGCCGTTCTGGAAACATTCGATAACTCTTCTTTATCTTGCCTTATTGTAACAAGATATTTGTTGCCATACCAGATATGCGATTGCTCTCTTTATGCAAGTATAGTAGAATCGTGCGATGTTTGAGAATAAGAAATAATTTGTTTGCTAATCTAACAAATTGAATTGTGGTTATTTAATAATCAAGAGTAGAATGTTGTTATCTAAGCTTGTTTCAGGAGTTCATAAATAGTAAAATATATTTATAAGCCATATTTTATTTTTATTAATAAATATTTTTAAATCTCTTTGTGTAGTTAGATTATTAAGTAATTATTATGGAGTCTCTTTGCTATTCTCAAGCCTGTAAATCTATTGCTATGGAATTGGAAAATAATGGTAATATTATGTCCCCCAAAGAAATCAACAAAATTATAAGTTTAACATGTTCTGCTTTTAAATTGTCTGTGGTTCCCAAGAAAGAGCATATTATACCCTATCTTTCAAAAAATAGTAATTATAGGAAAATTCTAGTAGTTAGACCAGCAAAAACTGCGTCTGGTGTTGCAGTAATCGCAGTTATGCCAAAACCATACGATTGCCCTCATGGCAAGTGTATTTATTGTCCAGGAGGATTGGAATATAATACTCCAATGAGTTATGTTGGTACTGAGCCTGTTACAAAAATAGCTCAGTCTTTCGAATATGATGCATATTACCAAGTTAAGTCAAAACTTAATCAACTCTATCGAAGAGGTCATAATATTACTAAAATTGAACTTGTAATTGTGGGTGGAACTTTTCCGTTCATGCCGGAAAATTATCAAAGAGAGTTCGTTAAAAAATGTTTTGACGCTTTAAATGACGATCTTTCGTCAACCAGTCTAGAGGAATCGTTTAGAAAGAATGAATACGGTAAGATTCGGTGTGTAGGATTTACAGTTGAAACAAAACCTGATTATTGTAAAGAAAAACATGTAGATTTGATGTTAGAACTCGGAATAACTAGGATTGAAGTGGGTGTCCAAACAATGGAGGAGAATATTTATAAAGTTGTTAACAGAGGACACAATTTAAGAGATATTAAAAATTCATTCCAAACTGCAAAGGATTGCGGATACAAAATTGTAGCACATATGATGCCTGGCCTCCCTGGAGCTACACCAGAAAGTGATATTAGAGGCTTTAAAACTTTGTTACAAAATAATTCATTTAAACCTGATATGCTGAAAATATATCCTACACTGGTTCTAAAAAATACTGGATTATATAAACTATATATGAATAGAAAATATGAATCTTACACCGAGGACGATTTAGTAAATATCCTTGTAGAAGTAAAAAAATTAATACCCCCTTGGGTTAGAATAATGAGAATTCAAAGAGAAATTGAGAGTTCTGATATTATCGCAGGAGAAAAAAAGGGAAATATACGACAAATAGCCATAACAAAATTAAAGGATCTTGGCTTAAAATGTAATTGCATAAGGTGCCGAGAAGCAGGACTCCAAAAACTTAAAAATCTTAAAAATCAGGAAATAATACTTAATAGAATTGATTACATAGCATCAGAAGGAAAAGAAGTTTTTTTGTCCATGGAAAATAATAATAAAAATTTACTATTTGGATTCCTGCGATTGAGAAATATTCCATTTTCACATAGAAAGGAATTAAATGATGATAATAACAAAGGTTCTGCCATAATTAGAGAATTACATGTATATGGTCAAGTTGTAGATGTGGGAGAAGAAAACAGCTCTTTCTCATTTCAACATAGTGGTCTTGGTTTGCGTTTAATGGAAGAAGCAGAAAAAATAACTAAAGATGAATTCCATATAGATAAATTATCTGTTATCAGCGCTATTGGAACACGAGCTTATTATAGGAAATTAGGATATGTTCAAAATGGTCCGTATGTTACAAAACAATTAAAATAAATATATATCATTAAATTTAGGTTATAAAGTGTTATGATGTCAAAGATTTTTTTGGTGAAAATGCTATTAATATAATTTTCTTTCCTCTTTATTAACAGAAAATGTTCTTGGATTTTTTGTTAATTTAATAAAGGAATTATATTTATTTTATTCTGATAATACTAAATATCCATACTAAACTATATTTTTATGCAACCAATTAATTTTATACATTTAAGAAAGAATAAGCTATGAAGACTGATTACATAGTGATAAATTAAAGAAAACACCACCTATCCAACAAAGGTTATTTATTAGAATTGACCAAGTGGACCCCTATTTCTCGATAAAATATTCATAAACATAATGCATTCTAATTTGTATAAGTATCTTCTTTGTAGTTTTTTTATATTTTGGGTATCCTAAATATATTTGTCAAAAATATATGTTAAACAAAAGAAAAAATTATAAAAAAGATACTCTTAGGTGTAATAGCACAATTTTTAATATTCTAAATATTAATTCAAAGAGATTTAAAGTTTTATAAGTTGCATGAGATCTCTACATGCTGGATAAATCTAATCTTCTAATCTTCTGCCAAAAATTAAGAAGAGTAGTCGACTATATAAATAAGAAAATTAAAACAAACAATCTATTTTATATTATTTTTCATATTTACGTATATCATTGTACTAATGATATAGAATTGCTAGTTTTTGAACTATGTATACAATAGGATTAAAAGTAGAAGTATACTCTAGAATTATAACAAATCAAACTTGTTAAAATAATAATATGGTATGTTAAAATGAGAGAAAAT
>DASQLB010000146.1:0-5119 GCA_035630235.1 Nitrososphaeraceae archaeon
GATTCCATGAATTGACCTACAGTCATTCTGGATGGAAAAGCATGTGGGTTTATCATTATATCCGGAACTATACCATCTTGTGTATACGGTAAATCTTCTTGATTGACGAGCATTCCAAGAATCCCTTTTTGTCCATGTCTCGAGGCAAATTTATCACCAATTTCTGGAATTCTCATATCTCTTACACGAATTTTATACATTTTACCTCCCTCTACTGATTGAGTCATTATTACACTATCTACAACACCATTCTCAGAAGGTCTCACTCCTATCGAGGTATCACGTCTATAGGGACCTTTAACTTCAAATTCTTTGTATTCTTCAATGAACCTTGGAGGAGATGTTCTACCAATCAAAATATCGCCTCCAGTAACTATCGCTTCATGCATAACTGCACCGTCTTGTTCTAACAATCGGTATGCTTTTTCTCCTCTAAAGCCGCGTATATTTTCATCTGCTGAAGGTAACTCAAAAGTATCTTTCATCCCTCCTGGATATTGTTTTGCTTCCGCTTCATATACTCTATAAAAAAAAGTTCTTGCTAACCCTCGCTGTACTGATGATTTGTTAAAAACTACTGCATCCTCAATATTATACCCCTCAAATGGAAGTACTGCTACAACACAATTCTGTCCGGTCGGACGCTCATCAAGACCTAGAAGATTTATTGCTTTTGTACTAACTATGGGAATTTGTGGGTACAACATAAAGTGTTGCCTGACATACGTACTTGCGTTCATTAGTGGTGTTGAAAATCCAAGACTTTGTTTAGCCATTGCACTTTCGTAAGTGTTACGTGGAGACTGGTTATGTTCCGGATATGGTATGACAGATGCACCAATTCCAAGGATTGATGGTGGATAGATTTCAATATGTGTTGTCTTAGAGTCTAGTGTATTTAGATCAATAGAGATAAAACAATTTTCTTCTTCATTGGCATCTACCAATTCTATTATTCCCATATAAATCAGGTCTATCCATGATAAGAATTTTTTATTGATCTTCTCAACAACTTCAGATGTCATTAAGGATTTTCCTTCTTTAACGATTGCAAGTGGTCTTAATACACGCCCTGAGTTACAAGATATATACAACCTTTTTGTTGCATTTTCATTTAATGAAGAGTAAAAATATATTCCAACATGTGGGTGAATTTTGCCATTTCTTCTAAGGTTTTTGAGTGTATTTGCTAGGTGGGAACCATCTTCAATATATCCTATTAATTTTCCATCTACAAATATTCTACAACCATTGTATCTTAAACTTTCATCAGCGTCATCAATATGTTGAACTCTCAATTCATATAGCTTTTCTATAATTTCTGATGAATGGACACTTACTGAGATTATTGCAGAGAGGGCAAGATTTTTTACAAGTCCACAATTTGATCCTTCTGGAGTCTCAGCTGGACAAATTCTGCCGAAATGAGTTGTATGTAAATCTCTTGCTTCAAAATTAGGTTGGCTTCTGCTAAGAGGAGATTGTATTCTACGCAAATGACTAATGGTAGACATATAATTAGTTCTATCTAGTAACTGAGTAACTCCCACTCTTCCTCTACCCCAATTACCCGTAGCTATTGCATTATTCAATTTGTCTGATATAATACCAGGCCGTACAGCAGCTGCTACTGCGTTAATTCCTCTTTTTTGTCCAGAACGTTCGAGTTGATACTTCATATCTCTTATCAAATTTCTAAATGCAGTCCTAAAAAGATCAGCAAGCATTTGTCCTGCAAATTTTATAACCTTATTTCCGTAATGATCTTTATCATCATTATCTACCCATCCAAGTTTAAGTTCTACTAACTTACTAGCCGCTTCCCCCAAAAATAGGGCTTTTTCACCACGATTTTCTGGATTTTTTCCTAAATGAGGTAACAATCCCCAATCTAATAATGTTTCTGCACGTTTTATTTGGAATTCTTCAAGCATCCCTGGCGCGATTCTTTTACTAATATAAACAATCGCATCTCTGCTTGATATTATTTCACCTACTTTTTCAAATGAAGGCTCTAATTCATCTTGTATTTTTTCTTTAAATGAAATTGCATTGGCAATATCTCTATCAGATTCTAGCCCCAACGCACGGATCAATGTTACTAATGGAATATCAACTGGAGAACCAGGTATCTTTGCTACAATCGAGCCATCAGGCTTCATAATAAGCTCTAATTTTGCTCTATAACCAACTATTGAAGAATAAACTTTTGCTTTATAATTTAGTGTTCCAGCAGTCTCTTCTGAATCAACGATAATTTTATTATATGATAAATCTTCTAATCCTACTATTACTCTTTCGGATCCATTTATCACAAAATATCCACCAGGATCTCGAGGGTCTTCTCCTAATTCTATTAATTTAGATTCTGGAAGATTATGAAGGATACATACATTTGATTTTACCATGACAGGCATATCACCTACATGAATGAACCTAGATTCTATAACACGACCATCTTCTACAATACTACATTCAAGCATAATTGGGGATGCATATGTAAGGTTTCGTAGCCTCGCCTCTACGGGAGCGACATGAGTGATAGATCCATCTAGCTCCATAATTCTTGGTCGTTGAAGTTTTATCTTACCTAATTTCAATTTATATGGAAATTCGGCTGTTTCTATTTCGACTTCGTTTACTTCATCTATTATGCTTTGTAATCCAGACTCCATAAACTCATTGTACGAATTCAAATGCTGTCGTGCAATACCTTCTCGTCTTAAAATATCATTAATAATAGGCCATATATCAACAAAATTACTTACCAAATAACTTGTATCTCCTTATCCTTGTACTACATATCTGTAATATACACTTTCACCCGCAGTTGGACTTTTCCTTGTGATTTTAATTATATCTCCAGGACGTATATCTAATTCTTCTATTCCTTTATCGCTTGACATTATGTATGGTAATTGATTCGTTCTTACGTTAAATTTTTTAAGGATGGCCTCAGATTCATCTTTTGAAAGAATCTCATGTTTAGGTTGATATATGTGATTATTTACTTTGACAATTTTTTTATCTGCTGACAAATTAATAACCGTCCCCCAAATTTATCATTAGATAAATAAATCCTGATAAAATAGCTTCGCGCAATACGAAATCAGTAACTTTCATAGAGAAGGAGGTATATGTAGTTTCTTACCATAATATCATAACATACGATTTGTTACCGAATTTGGAAAATTCATCAAACTTATTTCAGAAATACTATTAATAAATTAAAGTTGTGATTATCATTTAGGCCTTCGGAGGGATTTGAACCCTCCTCAAGCGGTTTCTATCTTTCTTGTTTTATAATAAAAAGACCACAGCCGCCTATACTAACCAGGCTATACTACGAAGGCCACTATGGTTTTATAAAAATCTGTATTATTTATTCTTTAGAGAAATGAAAAATAAAATTAATAATCCATATCATCAATTAATCCTCGTTTAACTACATTTATTTCTCTTTTTTCTAGCTCTTTACATATTTGATTCATTCCTATGGAATCTCCTGCTAAATGTCCAAGAATAACAAGATTCTTACACTTCTTGTCTTTTTTTACTTTTAAAAGTTCATTATAATCAATATGGAGATATATGACAGTAGAAATATTATTTTCATAATAAGTACGTGCAATATCATATCCGCCATTTGATCCGGCTGCTATAACAAGAACCCACTGACCTACTTTATTATTTGATTTTCCATTGCAAACTCTGACTTTTGTTAAAGCTTTGTTAAATTCTGGTATCTCTTCTATTGATTCAACTAAATCTGAAACTGACTTTAATTTAGAAGTAGAAAGTTTAGATAAAATAATTTTTCTCATATATTCATCAAGTGGTTGGTGAATATTCAATAATGGCATTTTGAGAATTTGTGCAGTGCTAATCACGTCATTATAGATTAAACTATGAGATTTTAAAGAAGTCTTATATTTTAGATCTTTAACTAATGAAAACGCTAAATTTTTTTTTATCCCCTTCTCGACCATATATTCTGTATGTCTATCAAAAACTTTGTGAAATGATATCATTGACTTTCCTATCGGGTGATGTGTTAATACGCAATCACAATCTAAATTTTTAGCAAGAAGAATATCAAAAGAGTTTACATCTATGGAAACAAAAACCTTTCTGATGTTGCTACCTTTTATGTGAATCGCACTATCGTATGGTATTTTTTTCCATCCAGCTAAATCTAGTCCAATTTTCATCAATTCACCTGTATCCAATCCTTTCAATTTATTATAAAATTATATTTCTTGGGAAATATTTACTTTTAAACAAATCTCTAAATATTTCTAAATTTAATATAATTAATTATAGTTAAGAATCTCGCAAAGGATTAGTTTATTGATAGATCAAACATAATAATATCTGTAACTATGAAAAATTGATTTATAAATCTAAAATATTTATTAATTTTTATTTTCTAAACCAAAATATTAATTTCAAAATCTTATTAATTAAATCTGATTACACTTACTACATTCTATTGGGTAACAACAAAAGTTTAAATACATATCATCTTAGAGGAATAAATTATTTTGTAGGTATATAAGGTCTTATTTTCTTATATATTATAATTAAACTTACTGAATTTCCTGCTTTAGTTTTAGATATAGCAAATTACCTCTTTATATACGATTAAAAGGAAAAAGTGAAATCTTAAATCATGTTATTATATTTTACTGACAATCGAAACTATTCCTATATTTCAGATTACCAATTACTTTTTATCATACATTTGTAATATCTGATTTAAATCTATACAAATTATTTTGTCAGCCCTACATTCCTAATAAAATATTTAGAAAATCCTTTAACTTAATACCTTTTAAAAAGAATAATCGAAAAAGAAAGATAAAAAGAGGAAGAAGAAAGTTCACGGGTTAAGTATTATAGAGTATATTTGTCTTGAAATGTTAAGTATATTATCTTATATTATATTTGAATGTGGTTTTAAGAATTAAACCAACAAATAAGTATTAAAATGTATATGAGATCGAGTTATATGTTCAAGTTTGTTCTTGAACGATATTAGGTTCAAAATATTCCTTTATCCATCTGTTAGTATATCTCTTATGATTTTGCAAAACAACTATTCTAGAAATTTCACTCT
>DASQLB010000147.1:0-2648 GCA_035630235.1 Nitrososphaeraceae archaeon
TGCAGCTATTATTCTTAATCTAATTGCACACGATGGTAGAAGTAATTGGTTTGAAGGAGTAATGCTCACGGCAGTATATATCATTATTGCAATAGGTTTCTATTTTATTGGATGATAAATATAAATCAAATAAAAATTATTCCCTTTTACATATATCCAAAAAATATCTTTTTTTTGATTAAGAAAGATCATATATTATCTCTTCTTTAGTTGTAAATACAATACAATAACATATTTTTTGTTATTGTTTATTCTTATAATTTTTTGCATTCTCTTAACTAAATTTATTATTTAATTAAAAGGTTTACTGATTTTACATTTCTTTGAATGAATTATTAATTTTGATATTTGTAGATAATATTTGTAGATAATAGACTATATGTATTTGTTTTTCAGTAACCTGAATTCTAATAGCATTTAGCACAATTGAAATAATTGTAACGGATTTTATTTTTCTAATATTTTTTCGATTTCGTCAATAGTATACATCAAATACTCCACTATGGTAACTTTACTTTTAATAATATTCTCTCTTTTTATGAGCAATCTGTTGTTGCTGATCAAATACAAAAAATAAAAAATTATCTTAGCAAGTCACATAATGATTTAGGTAAGAATTGATAACATTGTGGAAGAAAATCATCCTGTTTGGGCACATCCTGTTTGGGTATAGGTTCTTCATCGTATTGTTGTAATAAGGAAGATTCTTCTTCTGTTATTCTTGGATCTAATAATATCTTAACATCCTCCACTTTATCATTCCTTAAAATTTTCAATGTAACAGTATCTCCTACTTCTTTTTCTCTCTCTAGATAAGTTAGAATATCGTCTATTTTTCTAACCTCTTTATCGTCTATCGCTACTATTATATCACCATCCGCGTCTATTATTTCTCCCCTTTGATTGTATGTTATAGTTCCCTTTTGTAATTTGCCTGATTTTGCGGCTGGACTCCCTGGAGTAATATCAGTAATTAAAAAGCCTTTTGATTCATTCAATCCAAATATTTTAGCCAATTGAGGAGTTATATCCATTCCAACTACACCAAGGTATGGATGAAGATATTTCCCTGATGATATAATTGATTGAACAACTTTCTTTACTGTATTAGAGGGTACAGCAAACCCTATTCCTGCATTAACACCTGTGTTAGAATATATTGCAGAATTTATTCCTATTACTTCACCTTTCAAATTTAATAATGGGCCACCAGAATTGCCAGGATTAATTGCAGCATCTGTCTGTATGATATCTGGAATATTAAAATTCATAGCGAATTGAGAAAATGGAGAATTACTACCATCGCTTGATGGGAGTAATCTTCCTAGACCACTGACCACGCCTACTGTTAAAGATCCTGATAAGCCAAAAGGATTACCAATAGCTGCCACAGTATCCCCAACTCTAAGAGATGAAGAATTACCCAAAGGAATTGGACTAAGAACTATATCTATTGGATCTGAAAGTTTGAGAACCGCTAAATCACTGTATGGATCATGACCAATTAATTTAGCCTGATATGAATTTCCATTTGAGAAAGTTACTAGGTAATTATTATTTCCTTCATTAAAAGTAACAACATGATTATTTGTTATTATATGACCATCTTTATCATAGAGAAAGCCAGAACCTAAACCTTGTTGTGCATTAGAAAGAGGATCAATAACAGTTATTTGAACTACAGATTTAGACGTTTGTGAAAACAAATCCTGAATTTTTAATTCACTAGAATTATTTTGTTCTAGTGAATTATCTGATATTTGACCTAATGCATAACCAGTATTGTTGTTATTAGAAAACAGTAATGTCAATAATATAAAAGATGACAAATATAAAATAATAGAAATTTTAATTAACATTTACTCATTAATTGATAAAGTGTAATATTAATTTAATCAATACTCACACTATTCTAATAAGAATTTATATTGTCATAACCTTGCTTGATGATGTTTGATCACTTGATGAAAAAGGTTATTTGCATTAGAAAGTTAATACCAATTGATAATTAATGTATTTTTCGTAGTTTTGTTTATTGATATTGTATTTCAATATATTCGTTATCCTGAATTCTGTAATTGCTTTTAGTTTGTATATGTGTCACATTCTCATAGTAGTATGATAAAAATTAACATTTTATCTCTTTTTCTCTTGTTATCTTACTGTGATAAGTAAAATGTATTTTAATATTGCAGGACCTTTCTATGACGATGTAAACAATATATTTAATAATTTATATAGATTTATAAATAACAATTCTAAATTCCCTATTTTGAGTTAAATTTTAATATGTATATTGAAATTGAACAAATTTAAATGATATGAAAATTTATTATTAACAACTTAAAAATAAATTTTTAAATATAACATGTTTATTCTATTGTATGTATGTACATTTGGCTTATATAATTATAATTTCATTTATTATTAGTATAACTGTAATAACTTTCTTGGGTATTACAGCGGAAGTATCTAATAATAATACATCTTTTAATGAAACTAGTATAAATAAAACACAACCGAAAAACTTTTCTTCCGAAACCTGTGTAATGCCTAAGTGTCCAAGTGAAAAGGTATGTATTCAGGTATGTCCAGAATCTCTCCCTCCAGTTTAATATTGCTCGACAAGATTAAATTAGTTAATTTTA
>DASQLB010000148.1:0-2328 GCA_035630235.1 Nitrososphaeraceae archaeon
AACAAGTCAATTTAATCCAGAAAACAAATACCATATTAATGGCACACTTACAAAACACGGTGAGTATTATCTATTAGAAGTAAAAGGAATAAAGTAATTAATCATCATTTTTAGATACACAACCGTAGTATCAACAGTTAAGCTATTACATGTTTTCATCTTTCATAATTCCATCTTTTTTATTTTATCAGTGGGTAAAATTCAACTAACGCTATCTTGTATTTAGCTTTTATTGTTAGAAAGTTATTTTATAGATATTTTTGAAATATTAGATATGTAAATTCATTAGAAATTTTCGCAGAGTAGAATAATACTGAAAGAAATGCTAAAATAACTTTTGATTCGTCGCTAGCTCTTGGAGAATCTTCAGTTGTTACCAATTCTCCATTTATAAATTAATTATTTGTGATTTTTGTTGTAGTCTGTAATAATTCTTCAATTTGGTTATGCATTTTAAGAAAGGTTAATCCTTTTTCTGTAGTCTTGAACTTATTATCCCCATCCAGATATTCTATTAGACTATTTTCTATCAATATAGAAAGGTATTCTTTTAATTGCCCATAACTTAGAAAAGCTATGTACATAATTTTTGTCTTGGATACTCCTCCATTTGCAACCTCCAATATATTCCCCACTATTTCTGTCCTACTCCTATTTCCCATGTTATTAGAAATATGATTTACTATTTTAATATTAATACTACAAAAAAATTTAAGATAGCTATAGTTAAACATTCTTAATATTATTTACAAATTAAAAATAGAATGGTTCTATTACTTACATTGTATTTAGCTTTTCTTATTAGTAACTTATCTTAATTATTTTTTATGGATTATATAATACAATAAGAAGGTATTTTTACATAGAAGTTAAAAGGACAATATTATTAATAATATTAACATTTTATGATTTTAGTTTCTTTGGCAAATGAGTGAATAAGATGTATTTATATTAATTAATGAGCATGGTCAAATATGGAAATTAATTTTATTTATATTTTATTTTTATCCTCTATTGGTTTATAATTAGTTTTATTGGTGGATTGGTAGGCTTAGTTCTTGGAGTAATAAGATTACCTTTCATTTTATCAACTGGTCTCAATGTGACTGAATCTATTGGAACTAATATAGGAGTGAGTACCTTAGGTGCTATTATAGCATCAATCCAACATATAAGAAATAAGAATATATCATTTACAATTTTTATAATAATGGCAATAACAGGTGCTATAGGTGCCTTTACGGTGCATCAATAACCAAAAATTTACCTATAAATTTTTTATTAATCTTGGTAGGATTAATTATATCTTATGAATTAGACATTTTACTAAAAGAAAATAAGAACAATAATGATAAGATAACAACTTAACAGTTATTGAATTTAAATCAGGAACCAAAAAGTCAAAATTTTTATTATGAACTTTTTCTTCAGTCAATTATTGGCTTTTTAGTTGGAATACTTGGTGGATTAGTCGGTCTTGTCCTTGGTAGTATTAGACTTCCAGCAATGATAAAGATTCTGAAAACAGAACCAAAAATAGCCGTTGGTGCCAATATGCTAATTTCTTCAGTAATGGGTATTTCAGGATTTATCAGTCATGTTATTGGCAATAAAGTTAATTTTCTTTACATAATTGTTTTAGGACCTTCTGCCATGCTTGGAGGATTTCTTGAAGCAAGATATACAAACCGTCTTTCTCCAACAACTCTGAAAAGATTAATTGGGCTAGTTTTAGCCATAGTAGCAACAACTATATTTATATCTCAAATTAGGAACTTTAATTCTTATTTATTCATAATTAATTCAAATTAAATCCATAAATTTATGGACTGCTAAATAGATAATATCCTATGCATGGATTCATCTATTGACAAGTCTTTATTTTCAATGTTAGAGTATACTTTTCCAATAAAAGTCTGAATGAATAGTTTTTAAACCATTCCACGGTCTAGGTTATCTAACAATGGTAGCCTTAAATTTGTACTGCCAATATAATAATTGTTATAGGGTGCGAAAATTAGGGTCAATACTAATGCAAATATCATAGTTGACATTAAAACTGTAAGTACGTAAAAACATAACTTATCATAGTCTTGAATTAATGCCATAATACGTATATGTAAAACAATAATTTCAGGTTTGCTATACAAAAAATTAGTATGAATATACATGTCTTTATATGAATTGAACTAGAAATTAATTTATCGACATCATCTCATCGAATTTGACGACATTACTATTTGTCCTCGGACTTCTCCAGATGGATTTTGTAGAGTATGTACATTTACATAGGTTTCACCGTTTTTCATAGCAGTAGTCAAGTTAGCA
>DASQLB010000149.1:0-7929 GCA_035630235.1 Nitrososphaeraceae archaeon
ATAACTTTTTAATACAATTAAAAATTACTTTATTTGAAATAAAAATGTCTGCAAACGAGGAGACTGATTTTACAAAATTCCTTTTTACATTTACCAAAAATATTTTGAATTTTGATAGGTCTATAAGACGAATAGGAATTACTGATCAAAATGGCAATATAATAAATGAACGAGATAGAGAAGGACTTAAGCCATTTCTTACAATAGAAGAAACTCATCAATGGGCAATTAGAACAATAACTAGACATAAAACACGATTACAACTTGAATCAAAAATGGGTAAATTAACTTATTTATTTAGAAGATATTCAAGAATGAGTAGGTGTTTAATTCCCATCAATGAAAATTATTATTTAATATTTACTATGGATTTTGATCAATATGATTTTGATAAAACAATAATGGAAAAAATCATCCCTTTAATTAAACAAGAAAGAGAGAAATTCATTATCGATAAATAGTCGTAAATCTATTGAGATTATACTATTTAACAGTCGAAGATAAATTATTTAATTGTCATAGCCCTACAACTTCTGTAAAGGAGCATACATATAGAAGAGCAAGGCTATGGTTGGCTGCTATGGACATTTTCTCTCTTGACAGATTAATGTAATATATTATATGTCCAATATAATATTTAATAATTTAATGATAAACTTGTTTATTATTTAGTTAATAAATTGTCATAGCCTGAACTTTATTGAAGGCTAAAGATTTGCTGTGAAAACAAGAGAGTCCAGACTATGACAACTATCCTATTTTGTCTGTTGCAGGACAAGATAGAATGCATGGCACAATCATAATAAGCAAATAATATTTATTAGTTTTACAAATTCTCATTATATATTATGAATTTGAAGTATTAATTATTTATTAATTAATTATAAAGTATAATTGTTATAGCTACTAATTATAATCTGACTAACTATAACTATATCGTTAGAGTAATAAATTGACTAATTATCATAGCCTGAATTTGGTAGAAGATCCAGGTATGATTCAGAGAGTATGACATATTATGACTTTGTTTTGCCAAATGTCTTCAAATTTGGGCTATAATACAATTAGTACCAATTATATCTAATATCTCTTGAAATTCTCATGAAATTCTCACTCTATGTTTTGAAATTAATCTATTTAATAATTACAAT
Organism: Nitrososphaeraceae archaeon; assembly: GCA_035630235.1. Classification (GTDB taxonomy): domain Archaea; phylum Thermoproteota; class Nitrososphaeria; order Nitrososphaerales; family Nitrososphaeraceae; genus TH1177. Next base: position 1,152 of record DASQLB010000149.1, read on the forward strand.
AAGTGTCTGTTATTAGAATAAAAATAAAAAAAGATAGAGATTTAAGGTATGTGGGCTGGTGGATTGTCAAAGCAATAAGCGATAGTCGTAACTTCTATTGGAAATTCGGCATTAGTTGGTGTTGCGCTTGTTGTCCATCCATCATTTAGAGAAAGGGGTGCATCTCGAACCTCAGAGGTGTTCGAAGGAGAAACAAGATCATAACTTCCACTCAAGACTATATCTCCATCATCACAAACAGCAGTGGAAAAGGCAACATTGGCAGGAGAGCCTGCAGAAGTTCCTGTATCTCCTATTACCCCATATGCACCTGTAGAAAGGATTTGATTAGGACCTGGAGGACCTTGTGTTCCATTGGGACCTATTGGACCTTGTATTCCCTGAATACCTTGTGGACCTGGTGGTCCTTGAGTTCCTGTACTATTATCTCTATCTCGATGGTCTTTTCTATCATTATCAAATTTAACATGCTTACAAAACTCTACTGAACTTACGAAAAATCCTTCAAATGGACCTGTTCTACACTCGTATTTCTTATTGTCGGTTGGGTATTGGCTATAAGAACTATCTCCATATTTGTCATATTCTTGAGCGATTGCTGTATTTGAAAAACTATTGTTGTTGTTGAGCAATGGTATTATTGCTAACATTACCAATGAACTTGCTAATAGTCCAAAAGTTAGTGCTGACTTATGCATATTATATCAATAATGAAAATATATATTTGAACTGCGAAAAATAGTAGAGTAAGAAATCCTATACAGCAGATTAGGGAATGGAAATTAGAGTTATCATTGACTAATCATTTTATTCAAAATAATACTGAAAAATGTTTTGTAACTTGTTTCTGGATCAGAGTGTATACCGCTAGCGTTAAATAATAATTGTATATATCTAATTTAAAGTCATAAAATAATAATAATTTTAATTTTAATAATTGTATTCAGAGACGAAGCAACATTGCAATGCTTCAGGTTTAAGATAATGACGACATTTGAACAATATTTGTTTTCTAATGAATTAACTGAATTAACATCATACATATACATGAATTATCAAATTGCTTTTAATTTCATTTTCTGTGGATTAAATTAAAATTTCATTAATTTTTCTGGATGTTTTAGCAATTCCTGCATATCTTTTTGAGATTCCATTAGTAAGGTATATAAACTTTACAATATTTACTTCAATTTCTTGAAATTTCTCTAACAAAAAATCTATTTTTTATATCACATTTTGCGTAATTCTAACCTGCATAACTCCACGAGTAGGACGCCGGGAGTGGGACTCGAACCTCGAAGCAGTAGTTCGGGGTTTATCGATTTAATATTTTGATTTCATTTTTTGTTTGGTTCTGTTAAGTTAAGCAACAATGAGGAAGTAAATTAAAAAAATTCTATTAAAACTGAGCAAAGAACATAATAGAAAAGTAGAACGTATGACTACTTTATCCTTACACATCAATATTTTTTTAAAAATTATTGTAATTGTATAAATCATCTATTATAACCAAATTCATGTCATATAATTTTCTTAATTGTTTATTTTACTGTGGTGAGTTGCTAACTAAAAACACTCTCTCTCGTATATTTAAGTTTTAACATTTATTATTAGTTATGGAGGATGATGAATACAAAAACCTTAAAACAAGCGATATCATAGCGGAAGCATTAATTGATTGGAATATAGATGTAGTTTTTGGGCTTCCAGGAGATGGAATTAATGGATTTATTGAAGCCTTAAGAATAAGACAAAATAAAATTAAATTTGTCCTTGTTAGACATGAAGAATCAGCTTCTTTAATGGCCTGCGCATATGCAAAGTATACAGGAAAGATAGGAGTGTGTGTTTCTACTTCAGGGCCTGGAGCAATTCATCTTTTAAATGGATTATATGATGCAAAAGCAGACAATGTTCCAGTTGTTGCTATTACTGGTAGTACTTTTTCTGATATAATGGATTCAGGTTTTTTACAAGATATAAAACTTTTACAACTTTTCTCTGATGTTGCTTCTTATAATACAATGATAAATGTTCCTGAACAAGCAGAGATGGCAGTAGATCTTGCTTGCAGGACTGCTCTTTCAAGAAAGGGTGTTAGCCATATTAATATACCCATAGATGTACAGGAAAAAAAACTAAAGGGAAACTATTCAAGACACAAGATACCAGGACATACTTCAGATATTTTTGATTCATTTGCATTACCTGACAAACGACTAATAGAAAAAGCAGCAAATGCACTCAATAAAGGAAACAAAATTGTAATGTTAGTAGGACAAGGAGCATTACATGCTTCACAAGAAGTTATATCAGTTGCAGAAAAACTTAATGCCCCAATAATCAAATCATTACTTGGTAAAGCTGTTGCTCCTGATGATCATCCATTGAGCTTAGGTGGAATAGGGATGCTTGGAACAGATCCATCTAGTGATGCAATGAAAGAAGCTGATACTTTGTTAATGATTGGAACATCATTCCCATATATGGAATATCTTCCAAAACCAGGACAAGCAACAGGAATTCAAATTGATGCTAAACCAGAAAGGATAGGATTAAGATATCCTATTGAAATAGGCCTAGTTGGAGATTCAAAAATAGTGTTATCAGAATTACTTCCTTTATTGAATAATAGAAATAGCGAAAATCATTATAATAGTAATAAAGAAAATTATAAAAAGGAAGATATTTTTCATACAAGATTAGAATTTTTGCAATCAATGCAAAAATCTATGAAAAAATGGAATGAGATAATAAATGAGCAAAGCAACCGATCCGACAATCCAATTAAACCACAGGTTATTGCTAATGCAGTTTCAGAAGAATTAGAAGATAATGCAATTGTATCTGTAGATAGCGGAAATAATACAGTATGGGCAGCACGTTTTTTGAAGATGAAATCTGGAATGAAATTTTCAGTTTCTGGCACATTAGCAACAATGGCATGCGGATTACCTTATGCAATAGCCGCAAAGATTGCATATCCGGATAGACAATCAGTTGCTTTTGTAGGAGATGGAGGGCTAACTATGCTTATGGGAGAATTTGCTACTGCAGTACAATACAAATTACCAATTAAAGTCATAGTTTTAAAGAATAATCTATTAGGTATGATTAGATGGGAACAAATGGCATTTCTAGGCAATCCAGAATATGCAGTAGAATTTACACCTATAGATTATGCAAAATTTGCTGAGGCGTGTGGGGGAAAGGGATTTACAATAAAAAAGACCGAAGAAGTAAATCCCATAATTAAAACAGCAATGAAAGAAGAAAAAGATGACAAAGTACCAACCATTATAGAAGCATATATAGATCCCTTTGAACTACCGTTACCGCCAAAAATAAATATGGAATTTCCAAATAAAATTGCAAAATCATTTGAACGTGGACAGCCATACACAAAAGAAATAGAAAAGGCGCTATCTATGGATCATATACAAGAAAGATATTACAATTTAAAGTCACTCTTAAAAAGGAAATAACAAGCATGAAAGCTAACAACCGAGTAAGGGGATATTTGTTGACATTGGTGTCTGCGATATCTCCAATCCAAGATTTGTATTCTAAGTAGAACTATATTCCTATTTTGTTTTGGTAATAAAGTGCTTCTATCAATAAATAATTTGTTTCACATGATAATAATAATATGTCAGATCAACAAGATGCCAAAAATAACGAAGAAAAGAAATACAATTGTCAATGTGGAGAGGCTTTTAGTTCAGTCGAAGAATTAGATGAACATAATCATAAAGCACATTAAATAAAGGTAATTAAAATCCATAAATCTTATTTTTCTGGTTCTTGTTCTGCTGTTAATATATGATATTGTTGATAGAATAATAATATGAGTACTGAAAAAAATAATGAAGTTGTTAGAAAAAGACAAGAAGCATTAGACGCTAAACAAAATGAGATTGTAGAGAATCTTGACAATGTTTCTTTAAAAGACGTAAAGGAAGCAAAAGAAGAGGCTAAGATATTAGGAGATTCTGATAAAGAATAGATACATAATCAAAATTATCTCAAATTATCTCAAATCTTTATAAACAATATTGAATTTATTAGGATACCTATAGACAAAAGATAGGCCGATCTTCCGGAGAGTAGATAGTGTTTACCATCTGCATCCACAAACCTTCTCCGGATGTGAAATGATAATTTAATATTTGTTATTCGGATTCAAATAATTTTTTATTTACGTATCAATATTATTACTAAAAATCAAATGATTTTACAAAGATAATTAATTTTATTTCTTATTTTCAATATCTTTTTTAATAGAATCTAATCAACCTTTTTGTGTTGAAAAAACTTTTTTTATGGATTATTTTAACAATAGGTATCTCTTCATTATTTTATTTAAATGAGAAGGAAACAAATGCACAACAAGTTCCAGATATTATTTTTGAAACTACAAATGCAAGTGCTCAACCTTTCGACGATCATAATTTTATATTAAATATCGATAATTTAAATAAAAATAAAGAGATTTGTATATCAAGAGATTGTTCATTTGAAATAATAAAATTTCATGATAGTGGTCATCCTGCTGGTGGTGTAAGTGTACCAACTCCAGAAATACAGTCGATGTATTCAGGTGTAGATTTTCGACTTCATGATACAGTCTATAAAAACATGTCAGGATTAGAAAGAGAATATCAAGAGAGATGGAGAATTTGGGCTAATTGCGATACTAAAGAAATAAAAAAAGATGAAATATCTATCTGTGTAAAAAATGAGTATGATAAAATAACAATTTTAAATGATTTTCAAGGTATTGAAATTCCGTTATCTTTAGTATCTGGAACATATGATCCGAAATTAAATGTAATAAAGTTTACAGCAAATTTTGTTGAATAATTTTCAGAAATCTTTTCTTTTCTGTTTTAGAATCAATTCTTAGTTTGAACTATCTTTTTTCTTGATTTAATACCTTGAATTATCTTTATTTAGTCAGACGAAACTTGAAAGTAATTAGAAAGCAATTTAAGTATTTCCTGATTTGCTTTTCCATGTTCTGGTTTTGATTTTATAGAAAATTTTATTTCGTTTCCATTTATTTGAAATAGTTCTGATGTATTAAAACTAATACTAACAAAATATTTCACAACTCCATAAGATCAGTTTCGATATAATATTTTTAAAGAAAATAACAATAATTATAAAGATAATCAAGAATGTTGCCGTCCCGGGATCTGTGAAGAGTGAGAAAGTTTTAACTAAGAGTAGAATCGACTGTTAGAATATAGTTCTCGACTCTCATTTAATTCTCTATTACCTTCTACGAGAACTTCAAATTATGCTATCCCTGAAATGAAATAATATTATTTGCAACAATATGGGGATGAGATAACCTTATAAATACAATAAATCAAGGCATCATAATGAAAAATAATCTTTTTTTCATGATATTTGTAATCATCATAACAACCATAACGGGAACATCTTTGTTTATATGGACTCAAAATGTAGATGCTTCCTCTAATATTCCCTGTTGTGGAACTATGACTTTATATAATAAGACGCCAATGTCTGTTCAAATATCTTTACAGATAGGTGATCCTAAATATGATGCTACTTGTACTGCTGATCCCAACTCTTCCTGTACAGCAAAAACAGCAAACGCGGATTATGATACTATTAAAGTAGGAATACCTAATCTTAGCAATTCTGCATGGGAAAAAGAATTTAATGGTATAAATGGTCAATGTGATTATTATGTTTCTGGTTCTGACGGAAACTATAAGGCACAGATTAATTGTTCAATCTCAGATGATAAAAAACATAAATGACAATAAGAATGCAAGAGCATTGGAAGAGATGGTACTAAAAAAAATACCCTATCATTTTGATTTTCATGTTCTATTATTTATAGATAAAAATCTTAATTGATAAACAGGAGACTATTACCATTATTAACAAGATATGGTTATATATTCTAGTATTAAAATAGTTGATTAGTTAAAAAAAATAAGATGTTTGTTATGATATATGTTGATCTCCATCATTTTTGTTAATACATCAAATTTTTATTTTTTTCATATTTGTTTAGGTAATAACTAGTTCATGTACAAGTCTGCCTTATATTATTTGATCTATAAAGTGGTATATACTCTTGTTACTATAAAAAGAAATTTATTTTAACTGCCACATAGTAAAAGTTCCTTTTTCATCTAGTACAGCTTTATAAACTCCTACAACACTTTGAAGAAATTCCAGATTGCCTGTTGCATTTGCATCGAAAAATGCTGCGCCTAGATGTCTTGTTACATTCTCTTTAATATTTATTATTGCTTCAAAAGAATAACTTGCATTACCACCATTTTTAGAAGTAAAAAGTGCTCTGCCATCAGTAACGGCACTAGTACCATCTTCTCTTGGTATTATAAGACCATTTCCAGAAGAAGATATTTCCATACCATTTATAGTTCCATTACCTGAAAATGAATAAACAGAACTAGTTAACTTGTCATGAGATTTTGGAGCTGTAAATATTTCTGTATATATGGGCTTACCCAAATTTAGATTCATTTGTTCTTCCTGTTGTATATCAATAGTTTGATTTTCTTCTTTATGTTGTTGTGCATATACTAATTCATCATATGTAGAAGAAAACAGCGATAAAGGTGCTACCATTGTTGTTGTTACTACTACTAAAATAGCATATAGAAATTTCATTCAATATGCATCAATATAATAAAAGTTAATAAACATATTGAAAAATAGATGTAAAAACTATTTACTTTATATTCTGTCAACCATTTTCAAATCTTCA
>DASQLB010000150.1:0-12428 GCA_035630235.1 Nitrososphaeraceae archaeon
GGTAGGATCTGTAGTCGAAACTTGTAAGAACTTAATATTGTCAGATATTATGTAGATATCATTATCCTCTAGTTTTCTTTCAAAGATCCGTATATTAGCGACCTCACTATAACTATTAATAATTCTATCATAGACACCCAACGGAAAAAGAATTCTTACTAAAATATTTGACCTTGTTTTCTTCAAAAATTTTAGGATACTTTGTGTTTCTTTTCTTTCCAAGGTATTTATATTACAGAATAAAAAAGTGATCTCGTCTTTTGTGTCTTTTATTATTTCATCAATACGATTCTCAACCAATTGGAAATCTTGTATGTTTTCTGTATGCAATTGATCCTCTTTGGAAAGTTCATCTTTGTGTTTCACCGAAGTATTGTTATGATATTCTGCTGCATAGTCTTCTTTCATTGAACTCTGCATAGTTAGCAGCTTACTATATACTTCTGCAGAGTCTTCGCTTAATATATGAATAAGTTTGTAATACCAAAATAATGAGGCAAGAATGCATAGATAGGCGAACGCCCACATAGCTTCCCATATCAATTCAGTCTCTAAAAGAAATTCTTCATCAACAATCGCTAACGTAAGATAGAAGAAATCTGTGATAGTTGCTAATAACAAGAAAGAGGTAAATAATATCCAGTGATAGATATAAGGGTTATTTCTAGGTAACTTCGTTAGAATGAGAATCGAAAGAGATAATAAAACAATATCGCCATAGTTATAAATTGTACTAAGCACAATATCAGGCCACTGGAATTGAAAATCTACTTCCTGGCTAAAAATTTGGATAGTTGATATTACAGGTACAACAGATACGAGTATTACTACAAACGCAATCACCCTACGTTTTATTAATCCAGCTCTGTTTATAGTCTTAAATGATCTGTAGGTAAATAGAATTAGAGGTACATAGCCTGCAAGATAGAAAATTTCCCCGACACCTGGGTATGGAGCATCCGTATCTAATACAATTTGATAATACGTGTAGGAAAATTCACCAAGGAACCAGAGAGTTACTCCTATGAAAACGAGCTTAAATTTCTGAACTTCTATTTTTCTGGGATTTGAAAGTATTACAAACAAGGATATACAGGTAGATGTTGCCAACAAAACTGCTGAGGTTGTGCCCATGTATCTGTCGCCATCAATAATAAATAGTATTATATGTATAAACACGATAGCTACAGCTATAGCAATTATAAATCCGAAGAACAAATATTTCGTTTCATACTTTATCGCAAAAGCAGATTCAATATTTTTTGTTCTGCTCAATTAAATATGTATCCTTTGTAAAGTATATAAATCATCCTCGAAAATATATTGTAAGATGCATCTAATTTTCAACAGTATCCATAAAAAAGTTCACATCATTACGGTATCTATAATAATATATATAGAATGACATTACAGCAACAAGAATATTCTATATGTTCAGATCTAGAAAAGACAACATTAAGTATTACAAATATAACGCGAGCCTATCTATGTAGAGTACAAGTTCCTATATAAAATATCTTCACACTTACATCTTGTAAACTCCCTTTTTCTCTTCTATCTGATTTTAATCTTCATTATAATTAGGTCTTCTGCATTATTTCGTCTTCATTAGTGGACAGCAGTTATTTCTCTTTGTTATCGTATAGGTTAGCTTATACTAGATCATTTAAGATATTCAGAAATAAAATCTCTATACTTCAGTTTTAATTCTGTAGATAGAGAATTATAGGACCTTATGATGCGTCTACAATTCTTGTTTTCACAATGACATATAAAATACCATCCCTTTTCACATTCTGAAGTTGAATAATCAAATGTCACTTCTTCACCTCTTCTAATATTTATCATTGCAACAATTTTTACAGAATTTTTGATCCCAGAGTTTGGGTTGCAAGAATGGTTTATGTACCAGCCAGGATTATTTTTGAGCGGAGCGATCCATTGACATTTTTCTATTTGTAACCATCTATCTCCTACATACCAAGGATATCTACCCTTTTTCAATACCCCTTCCCAGGTGAAAATAAGATCACCTTTCTTAAAGTTTACCTTTGCAAAAAGTCCTTCACCGGTACCACTAGTTCGAGCAATATATAGCTTCTTCCATGTCAAAGTCCTTTTGGCCAATTCTTAATTACTATAGCCTATATGAATGTCATATGTTAGACTTGAGCAGTACTAATGATTAGATCTATTACAGTATCGCCTCTACTTTATAGTCTCCTCTATTTGTCAGCCTATCAAGTCTTTTTAGTACAAAAACTGCAGTTTCCCTAACTGCATCGCTTGGATCTTCCAGCATCTTTCTCAGCGTTTCTTTACATCCGTGGGCTCGTATCAAACCCAAAGCTTCTATAGCTTCATGTCTTACTAGTTCGTTTTTATCATTTAGAGCAGAGTTAATCAGGTAAGGAATCTTAGCTTTCATGTTTCGCACGCCAATTTGAAAAGCAGCCTCATGTTTTACAATTCCATTATCATCATTAAGCAAAACCCAGACCATTAGGTCGGCTATTTCAGCAAAAATAGGATCATCTTTGTCAATCACTTCAGTTATTTCTCCCGCAAGCCAAACAGAATCCCATCGTATGGATTCGTCTCTTTCGTTTCTTATAATTTGTTTAATTTTGTCAAGCCGCTCTCTCGGTGGGAGTTTTCTCATGTCATACTCGTCGAAGATAATTTCCATTCTTAGGCCAGTTATTTTAAAAGAATTATTTAAGGTTTTTCGCTTGAACTTGGCTCTCCCATCGAGCGAATATTGAAATAAACAGAAGAACCCAAAAGAAAAGGATGAATAAGGAACAGCTATTCCCAATATAATGTGTTGATAAAAATAAACAAGTTCTCCAATTAACCAGCAGAATGCCTAATCATATTCATGACTGTAGTACAGTTTATTTATTAAAAAAAATTTAGTTAATACATCTTTATCTTATCGTTTCTTGTTGACTGAACATTGAAACTATCTCTATTAAACTCCCTTGGGTAAGTACTTTTCTCGGGTTCATCACTCAATATAATTAACTTTTATAATAAGAATAAAATGATCGTGTTATTTGTAAAAATTAATTTATTTTGTATAACAGCAAGTGAAAATGACGTAAGTCATCGTTATTTGACGCAATTGTCTTTTTTAAATCAATACAACAATAGGAATATATTTAAATTTAATTTTCAATTTTTAGGCGCCGAAAAATCTTACTAATTCAACTTTATTGTAATATAATAACTGATTGATAGACATTATTTTAAAACCTTTTATTCTATAAATCGGTTTAATATTATAATTAACATCTATAAATACACCTCCCACCAGGTTTTTGTTTAACCAAAATCCTTAAGTAATGGAAACCTAATTTGTATATGATTTGAAACAATTTAACTTATTTTTTAACTATACCTTATTTAAAAAATGATCTGTTCAAAAATTATTATAACTTCTCTTATGATTGTATGGATTATGATGATCTTAAATATTTCAAATTTACCAGAAGATCAAATTGTTTATGCACAAACTGTGATAGATACCCTTAATGTGAGGTATTATCCTAGTGCAATTGAATTTAATCAGTTAATGGAGAAATATATGTCGTAAATAGAGGGAATGACAGTATTTCTATAATCAATACAGATGATAGAACAAATTTTAGACACATTGATAGTATTAGTAATACTCATTATGATCTTGAATTAGACACATCATTGGGTCATTTATACATAATAAATGAAGCCCCCCTGATCCTACTGTAAAAAACCTTCCAACAAGTTTCAAGCGATAATATTCATAAAACAACAACAAGTTCTTCTAGTGCCTAATTACAGCATTGAACAAATAAGGATATTAACTACAGTGTCTAAATATATATTAAGAGGTTCTGTTTGGAGTTCTTTGGACTGAAAAACCAAACTAGAGAACATGTGTCTTTCATGAGTCTCAATGAGCCTCCTGTTTTGTTAGTTTGCTCGTCCTACTATATCTCTGTTATACATTTGACTCTTTTAGAACCGTTATGTGTATTACTCCATCTACAAATTTCTAACGAATTTACATATAATTTATAACTGATTTACATATTTAATTTTTTCAAACAATTTTACTTTTGTCTATTTAAGTTATCTATATGGTCATTCCAAAAAATCTATAATTATTGTAAATTCTAAATATTGACCAATTAGCTTTTATAAGGCTATAACAAACTTTTTACGTGAGGAAATAAATTAAATTTATTACCTTATCTAATAATAAATTTCCATTTTTAATCAATAATTCTTGGAATAATACTAAATGAAAAACTTTTCCTCTAATGGAATACAATTTTCAGGTGACTCAATAAAGATAGTTGAATCAAAGGAATTTTACAAACAAGAAAGTTATTACTGAACATAAAATTATTCCAGTAATAGTCCATAGTGAAAAATTTCATTCAATATGAGTGTTATTAAATTTATTTAATTAAGATGGAAAAAGGAAGAAATGGTAATGCTATTAATAATATATATTTTCAATATGCATAAATAATCTTATCAAGACATACCGTGGGTTTAGACATCATTGGACCATGGAATGATAATGCACTTAGTCATTCTTGGTCAAATATTAAAACATTTATCTCAAATTATTAAACTTTATTAACTATGTCATCTAATATATTAAGAGATTCTGTTTGGAGTTCTTTGGACTGAAAAACCAAAATAGAGGACATGTAGCTCATGAGCCTCAATGAATCTTCTTTTATTGTTTTTTAGATGGGTATTGGATATTTGTATTTATTTTACCAACAAGAAATATATTTATCAACGATAAACTTTGTTCTAACAATCAACTAATAGTGGTTGATTTACTCCCCCCTATTCTCAAATATTACCAATTTATAATGGTTTGAATATATTAGTTGTATATCATTTTTCTATAATGTACAACTATTGTAAGTTATGTGAATATTGGGTAAGTGGAATAGATACGCAAAAATTATCTCCCAAAGTTCGCTATTCTGAGCCAGACATAGCTCAAGTACTAATAATTAAAGTCTTGGTATAGGCTATATAGTAAACCAAGCTAATCACAATAAAAACTTAGTTCTATCAATAATAGAATTTCTAAAAGAGATTGGATGGTGGTGCACGATGAAAATGAGAAAAAACATATCTAGTAAAATGAATTTAGAAGGAACATCAATTTTATTAGCATTTAAATATACTTTGTGCATAATGTTATAATGTCGATGTCATCCTCTTCTTTAAGCAAAATTATACCATCAAATGAGCATATTATGTTACTATATAGCAGCGATGATGAGCGTAATAATGCAGCTGTAAATTACATTAATAAAGGATTAAAAAGTGGATATCATTGCATTTATGCATCTATCAACGCATATGATAGTAAAAGTAGCTCGAATATTTCAAATTTATCCTCTAATATAGATAATTATAAAGAGAATATTGAAAGAGATGAATTACGGATTGTTGATTTTAAACCTTATTACAAGTCAGCACTTAATGTCGATTTTCGTCCTTTTAAAAAGCTAAAGAAAGAATTGGAAGAAACTCTGAATTATCGTAAGTCTGAAGGCAAAAAAGATGCAATATTAGTCTTTGCAGATGCAGCATGTTTTTTATCACATAATAAACAATTTGAAGAATGTGAAATATTAGAATGGTGGTGGAATGAAACTACTACTGAATGGAGGCAAAATAATCAAAATATTACTGTAGTATGTCCTCATCCTGGACTCGTCCTTAACGACCCTTTATTATCTGATACCAAAGGCCACCTAAATGGAACTCATACAGTAACGATTGATTTACACCAATCCACAGAAAACCAAAAGAGAAAAAGTAAGCGAATCCTAATAGCCGAACCGGAACCAGATATTCGGGTTCTTTACTCTCTTTTTACAAAACAGTTTGATTTTTCAATATCGGATGTTAGTATAGTAGAAAATGGTAACAAATGCTTAGAAATTTTACTTTCTAATACAGCAGATGACAACAACAACAATGACTATGATATCATTATACTAGATACCCATCTTCCTGACATTTCAGGCTTTGAAGTTGCAAGAAAGATTCGTGATAGATTACCACATAAAAAAATAATATTAACTACAACTCACTCATTAGATAATATAAGCAATATCATAGATTCAATTGGAATAAAAAGTGAAGATGTAATTTTAAAGCCTTTTAACTTTTCTGAATTATTTTCTACTTTAAAAGAACCAAGAATGTCATACAATTAAACCTATTGACAACTTAGTTATCATTTAACATATCTTGAATAAATACCAATAAATCCACCTGCAATTAGATTGATAAACTAACTAAATCATATCTTATCAGTAATCTGAAGTATCATCCACCTTCTTCACCTTGAAAAGATAGGACTGCTAAGACTTCAAATGATAAAGCGGCAATATCCTGAATTTACTTTACTTACAAGAAATAATTGTAAAAATTAAATTAAAAATAAGTTATTCATAATAAACACTAAATATTGTGTAATAGAATCCTACTACATGAAGGCTCTACTACCGACCATCTTGCTTTACATGTAGTGGAACCCTACTGTTTGAAGCTGAACACGACTAATAACATTTACCATTTAGGTTTACACTGAGTAATTAGAATAAGGGTTATCGAATTAAATGACCTATTGTATTGACCAAATAAACAGCTTGATTCATGTGAGGCACATATTTTTATATTAGGTATGGATTTATTATTAAGATGAAAATTTCTATTTATATATTAATTTGTTAGTATACCTTTATAGAAGCTAAACTAGATATTTGATATTCTTACATTTATTAATATAATATTCAGTAACATCTGAAGGGATTGAAAAAGACAATAATCATTAGCTAATCTCCTTTATCTAATATGTTATTCTACTATTATTAGTAGTTCAAATATATCTTTTAAACATTATTATCTAATACTATGGGAAATAGAAGCCGGACAGAAATAGTTGGCAATATACTTGATGCTGCAAATGGAGGAACAACCAAGACAAAAATTATGTACTTTGCCTTTCTAAGCTATAACCAATTAAACGAATACCTTTCTATTATGATAGAAAATAACCTAATAGAGTATCTTGATGGAACTAAAACATTCAAGACTACTGAAAAAGGATTAAACTTACTTAAAATTCATAACAAAATGGCAGAATTGTTACAAACTACTTTCAAAAACAACTAATTAAACTAATTTTTTTATATCTTAAAATATACAATATTAATTTTTATAGTTTCTCTACATTAATATATTTTTAAAATAATGAAAAGTAAATCTTAAATCTCTTTAGTGTTGTAATGAAAAGATATGGCATAAATATTAAAAATTTTATCGAGTGAATATTATTTTTAGCAGGTATTATATCAATAACCGAAGAATGGGTATTAACATCTTGCATTAACTTTCTCCAAACATATGTGGAACCGATTTCAATAAGAACATTATGTATAATTTATTATAGTTGCTACAACTTATTATATAATATATTGAAATAATATTGTACATTATATTGTAAAAAGATAAGTATACATTTTTTACTATTATTATTATAAATAAAAAACAGATATTGAATAATCTTATAATCGTTCTCTAATCAAATTATATATTGAATGTTACTGAATGATTCTACTGATTCTAAATATAATGAGAAAGTTAGTTAACAAATATGCATAATTCAGCAATCCTTAGCCTTTTCTTAATGTGGTCTAGGAAATTTCTTTTAATTTCTATGTTATTCATATTATTAACATTTATTAATGTCTTTTATGATAGCACTTTTGCTTCCGAAAACAAAAATCTCAAATACATATTTGAACCATTCCTAAAATTAAATGGAACAGATTTTTATGATATTGAAAATAACGATCAATTACAATTAGAAGAATTCACCTTGGCTACTTGGTTCCGAACTAACCAAAGTTGTTCATGTGAGCCATCACATATTGTTAACAAAGGAGGCTTCAACAACGAAAGACCTGGAAAAAATATGAATTATGGTGTGTGGATGAATACAGATGGAACTATAACTGCAGGATTTGAATCTCAACGAGGTAAGAATTTTGAAATATTATCTCAGAAGAAATACAACGATGGAAAATGGCATTATATGATTGTTCTTTATAATTCAACAGTATTAAGAGTGGATATAGATGGTAATACTATTGGAAATCTAAAAATAAGTAAGACTCCAGATACAAAAGGAAATCAACCTCTGCGAGTAGGAGCAAATTCTTTAGAGATACAAAAGGAAATCAACCTCTGCGAGTAGGAGCAAATTCTTTAGATTTAGACAAATATTTTAATGGAGAAGTTGATGAAGTAAGAATTTGGAATAGAGGATTGGCAATTAATGAATTAAGTGAAATTTATACCAACAGAAATTTTACTACTAACGGTGAAGTAGAATATCTCAATTTCGGAAAAAATACAATCAATAATGATAAAGAATTAATTTATAATAATAGTATAACTAAATCTACAAAAGAATTCCAAACAACACTAGGATCAACAAAGCAGCCTCAAGTTATTTTTGTATTTGTTATTCCAAAAGATATTTTACAGGAATTAGAATCAGGAGCAACAAAAAAGCAACAGCCTCCAATTGTAGAAAATAAGACTCAAACGGTTAATAATGATAATAGCAAAACCAATACTACAAAAGAAGAATCGTTGGCAACACTTACAAACAAGCAGCAACCTCCAACAATCATAGAAAATCAAACTTCTAACAAACCAATAACAACAACAAACAAGCAGCAACCTCCAACAATCATAGAAAATCAAACTTCTAATCGAATCATGACTAAGCCAACTCTTTTATCAAATAATACTTCTAATACTGCTAAGGTAAAAAGTGATAAAATAAATTTAGTATTTGAAAATCTGAGTGTAAACAGAAGTGTCACTAATTCAGTTGAAATAAAAGGTGAGATTAAAAATAATAGTCCACTTGATTTACAGGAAATAAAAATCTCTGCAGAATATTATAATAAAACTGGAACTTTATTAGCAAAAGTGGAACATTTTATTACTTCTCCTTCTTACATATTAAAACCAAATCAACTAATATCGTTTAATATTTTAGAAGTTCTTGGCTTTGGCTTTGATAAACTTGGTGATTATAATATATTTGCAAGTGGTGAAAGTATTAATTAAAAATGACTTATTTATATTATTTAAATGGTGCACTATCTTATCTATCTTTTATAACATAATATTTTAAAAAAGAATTATTTATTTATATATGAGTCTATTACTCTAGAGATATATGATCTGTTTAAAGAAACAAATTAGAAACATTTTTAGCATTAGTTGAATAATATGATCAGTAAATGAAAAATTCAAGTACCATTCCCTCTTTTTTAGAATTGTCAATATCAATATCTAATCGTTCGCAAGCTTCTGTATCGATATTTTTTGAAGCATGAATAAGAAATTTGCCTCTGAATTTGGTTTTCCATTTTCTTAATCCTATTGTCTTTTCTTCATGAGTTAGGAGGTCAGCAAATTGCAATTATGAATTAATTATAACTTTAATGGAATAGTAAATCCAAACTCTGCTCCACTTCCATTGTTATTATTCTTTCCCCATATTTTTCCACCATGAGCTTCCACGATATTTTTTGAGAGGTATAAACCAAGACCTGTTCCTCCTAATTCAGTTTTTGATGCAAATTTTTCAAATAGTCGTGGCAATACTTCTTCATCTATTCCTTTTCCATTATCTTTTATTTTTACAGATACAAATTCTTTTTTGTTATCATTTTTCTCCTTAACTTTTTCAAGAGTTATTTCTATTTTGCCATCAGTAGAAGGAATGAACTTTAAAGCATTTTTTATTAAATTACTAATTATTTGATAGATTCTCTCTTTATCAGCAAATACTCTTATTGGTTCTTTGGTTGGTTGAAAGATAAATTTGACACTCTGATTTGTATTATCATCATTTACTTTTTTCTTTGGAGTTAAATCTCTTATTACATTATTAATTTTTTCATTCATATCAAATGTAGTTTTCTTTAATTTTAGGCTTCCACTCTCAATTTTTGTAATATCTAAAATATCTTGGATTAACCGATATAGTCTTTGTGTATTTCTTTCTATTGGTTGTAAGTAAGTTGATGTTCGTTCAGGAAATGACTTTATCATTTCAACATATCCAATGATGGACTGTGTTGGTGTCCTTAATTCATGTGCAGTTATGTTTATGAATTCTTGTTGCATTTTATCATGTTTTTTTAATTGTTCATTTGACCTTTCTAAGGAAATAATAGCATTTTTTAGACTTGTTGTTTGTTCTTCTACTATTTTTCTTAGATTTTTATTGAATAGTCCAAGAATAATAGCAACTAACAATGCAATAATACCCATTATAATTATAGAACCCATTGCAAAATTCTGTTGTTGTAAAATGAGGTTATCAACTTCAGTGGCAAATTCATAGGGACTAGTCAAAACCACATAAAATAAAATTTGACCATTTGTGATTACAGGTGTATACGCTAAGATTGATGAATTTTCAAATCTGTCATTAATTATTCCTGTACTTCCACTTTTTCCCAGTAGTATGTTATCAAATGCTTTAAATATAATTTCTTGATTTCGTCCATCGTAAAATTTATCAAGTGTTTGGTTATATCTTTCTGAATTTATAATTAGACCATTAAATTCTGGATTTGAAGCCGTAATAATCAAACCTTTTTTATCTATAAGATTGATAGCCGACCTATTTTTTGGTGAAACTTGATTTTCCAAAAGTTTAATCATAGATGTTGTATTTATTCCAGTTAGAATTGTGCCATCAAATACTTTATCAGAATTTGTTTTTGTTTCTTGTACCTTTTGTTTTTGTTCTTGTTGTT
This sequence comes from Nitrososphaeraceae archaeon, assembly GCA_035630235.1. Taxonomy (GTDB): domain Archaea; phylum Thermoproteota; class Nitrososphaeria; order Nitrososphaerales; family Nitrososphaeraceae; genus TH1177. The sequence continues at coordinate 10,884 of DASQLB010000150.1, forward strand.
GAATCTTTTCTTGTTGTGTTAAAAATTGAATATTATTTGTATTATTATTTTCATTCTTTTGTATCATATCGCTAATATTATTCCCAGTTTGATTTCCTAAAATAGGATAAGATATAAATATTGTATTAGAACCTGTTATTGATTTGATAACAGGTGTAATATGTGGATTTAAAGTTGATTTTACTATCTTAAAATGTTCTCTATTGGATAAATTAAAATCTACATTTTTTTCATACAAAGTTTTATTGTCAAATAGTGTAACCCAGGCAATTTTACCATCTTTATTTAACCAAGCATAAAATTCTGTTAAATTATTTGTTGTTTTCTGTCCGCTATAGAGAAGAGATTTTGCATTTGGTAAATGCATATGTATTGAAGGAGAATCGCTAATAATTTCCAAATTAGCTGTAACTGTTGCTATTTTATTTGATAATGAAATTGCGAGTTCTTCAACTTGAAGCTTTGAGTTGTCTATTATGTTTTGTAAGGCAATACTATCTATTTTCTTTGAGTTATCTATAAAAAATTGATATGTAGAAATAGAAACTATGATTAATAAAGCTATAATTATTGCAATAAATATCCACAATGTCTTCAAATATGGAATAAAAGAAAACGGCATATGATAAATTCAATCTTTTTGCAATAATATATTTTAGTATCAATCTATTAATTTGAATTGTTATTGCTATGTTTAATTTAAGACTTCCCTCAGCCAGTGAGATAGCCATTCATTATTAAAAACACGAATCAACATTACAAACATTAGTCGGCATTATTTTTAATTAAAGTATTAGTTAATGAGAAATTTAATTATCATTCCCTAATCGCTTCATAGAATATCTTACTCTAGTATTATTCGTACTCCGAACATTTTTAGTTATAAAAAATGAATATATTTTATAATTAAATGTCAAGAGATTCTAAAACTATCTACAATCCACAAGATATTATTAAAAAAGAAGCAGGAGGACTTGGAGATGATACTGACCTTGGTGAAGTTCAAGAAGTTAGTGTAGAACACATAGTAACACAAAAGGGAATTTTAGATAAAGACAAATACTATATTCCAAAGAATTTGGTAGATCGATTTGAGGGTGGTGTAGTCTATTTTATAGTAACAGCAGAACAAGCAAAAAAATACAAAGAATATGAGACAAATTTGATGTAATATTTTTATTTAATAACTTTATTATCTGCCACTTTTTGAATTATATCTAATCAATCAATCCTTTCTATAACATAGCTACTTTTTCTCTTGTTTGTATTTGTGTAATAATTCTTGTCTAACAAAAAATAAAACAAAAAATTTTTTCTTCTCCCATTGTTATATTTTTATATTAAATTAAGTTTCTAATAATAAAAGCTAAATACAACGTAGTAATACGTTAAAGGAAGATGTACCTTGGATTCCTGATTTACTATTCATAGATTTGGATTTAACAAATTTTAAGACTGAAAAGTTATTACAAGTAACTTTGAATAAAACACTAAAAAGTATCAAAGAAAAACTTGACAATAATGCCCATCCAACAGTTTTATGGA
>DASQLB010000151.1:0-3943 GCA_035630235.1 Nitrososphaeraceae archaeon
CATTCTAACAATAATAGGATGTAGCAGTCCCTTTTCCTTAATTGAATAGCACAATTCATGTAAATCTTCGCTGATATTTCTTCGATAGGAATATTTGAATGGTTTTATTTGTGAAATATCTATATTGTCTAAAAGACCTATAATGCTATTTGAAGTGGAATGGATTTTCTGCATATAACTTATTTCGTTGTAAAGTATTTAACCTTGTTGGCACTATGATATAATTTTTGTAAGAAATAAGATTTTTTTTATAATAATTTTATCATCTATTGTTGACTATAAGTTTCACTTGTTTCCAATTTAGCTGCTAGATTTGCAAGTTTCAGGGTGAATGGATGTTCTGGGTATTCTAGTCCAGTTAGAAATTCTTTTTTGCTAAATTGAATATCGCAGTAGCAAGGAATTTCTGAAATTATACCTATGTCGATTGTGCTCGATAAATCTTCAAGTGAGTCATAATGTATTGAATTACCTTTGTGTTTCTCCGTCGTAATTCCCACAGGATTATTTTGGAATGTAGGAATTGAACAGTAACCCGGTCCTCGATTCAATAATAAATAACATAATGTTCCAAATTTTGTGAATGCACCATAAATCTCTTGAGCCATTTTTTTAGTACCTTCGATATCGAGGTCTCCCATTTTTAGAGTTAATATAACTATATCTGAAACAGCAAGAGTGTTAATCGACCAGTACCTTATTCCTGGGCTTGTATCAATTATCACAAAGTCTGCATTTTTTTTAACAAAAAGTTCTTCTCTTAAAAGAATAAAATTTCTAAGCAGTTGCATCTGTGAACTTTGTCTAGATACATTGCCCTCAAGTTTGTAAATTTCTTCTTTGCTAGAATTAGCAAATCCGACATTTAATTTTCCCTTTATATCATCTGAAATCCTTTTGGTAATATCAATACACACATCATCAACTGAAGCATTTCCTAGAAGAAAATCATTTATCCATTTTTTTGGTTCATGTATGTCAAAGTAAGATCCAAGACTAGGAGCGTAAACATCAAGATCCAACAAATAAACATTATATCCTTTTTTTGCTAGTAATGCACTAAAATTTGCTGAAATTGTTGTTTTACCTGTTCCTCCCTTATAGGAATGAAAAGCGATACACTTTGTCATCTTCTAATTCACAATTGTGGCTATACTTATATTAACACATTATCATAATACCGAATTTGGACGGGGCAAAGCCTTCTCAATTTGTTTTATTAAATCGTCAATTGATATTGGTTTTTGGATGAAGCATTTGTGATCCATGTTAGGGTATTCTTCGATTAAGGAATCATAATAGGCTTTAAATGAGGTAATAAAACAAACTTTAAGATTTTTATCAATCTTTTTTAGTTCTTGTACTAATTCAAAACCGTTCATTCCCTCCATTCTAACGTCTATAAGAGATAAATCATAATAACTATTCTTAAAATTTAGTAATGCCAGCTTTGGATCGTTAAAAGTCTCAACTATAAATCCTTGATTCTCTAACCCTAATTTGAAAGGAAGTGTAGTTCCTTGGTCATCATCGACTATCAATATTCTTTTTTTCATGCTGTTAGTATAGCAGAAAATGTCCATTCAATATATAAAAATATTTACTCAAATAGGCAAGTATCTAAAAAACTAAATTTCTTAATATGCTAAACAAATTAGAAGATTGATAAAATAAGAATAGTTATTAAATTATAGTTTTACTTGTAGGTATTGTAAAGCTAAATGTAGCACCTTTATCTGAGTTATTGACAGCCCATATTTTGCCTCCATGACTTTCTACAATGTTTTTGCAGATAAATAATCCCAGACCTGTTCCCACTTTTGTTCCTTTAGTAAATTTAGAAAATAGTTTTTCTTTTATGTTCTCTTGTATTCCTAGACCATTATCTATAATTTGAACAAGGGCGAAGGTATTATCATTATCATTATCATTATCATTATTACTATTGCCATTCTTACTACTTCTTTTAATAGATATTAAGATTTTACCTTCATCAGTGTATTTAATTGAATTATTGATAAGATTGAGAAAAACCTGATTTAATCTAATTTTATCTCCAATAACATTGAAAGATTTTTCATTACATTGAAGATCTATTTTGATCTTTTTATTGGTAATTTGATTTCTTACTTCTTTTATAACATCATTTGCCAATTCAACTATATCAAATTCTTGTAACTCTAATGAAAAAAGATTTTCATCTATTCTAGCTACATCTAAAAGATTATTTGTAAGAAAATGTAACTTTTTTGCATTGTTTATTATTATTCTTAGTAACTCTTCTTGTTGTATTACATTCAAGTTTTTATTGGAAAGCATTACCTCGGCTAAACCTAAAATTGGTTGAATAGGATTACGCAATTCATGCGCAGCTATATTCAGAAACTGTCTTTGTGTTTCATTTTTATATTTAAGTTGGTCATAAAGTTCTTCTGCCTTTTTATATATATCTGCTTGTTTCCACAAACTCTCAAAAATAGAAACATAATATAATACAGTTGACTTGCTATTTGAATAAGTGGACAATCCCATTGCATCTATAGAGTTGTCAACTTCATCATTTACTAATTCCACCGCCATCGAGTAACTCCTATCTACCACGAGAATTGTTACTTTAAGTTGAAGTGGTTCTGCTAAAAACTTTACCTCTATATTCAAGGATCTCTTCAACTCATTTACTAAATCACTTATTTTTTCATCAAACGGTGAAAGAATTCTAATTTTAATTTCCTTTTGAGTTTGAAGTAATTCTTTAACAAGATCCAAACCATCTGATTTTATAAATCGTCTATGAAGAGCATTTGCAGACGAAAATAATAGCAATATTTCATTTTTTGCAGTTTTGACTAATTGGTTACTTGTTTTTAAAGCCTCTTCATGGTTATCGATTACCCTGATATCCGGCTTGTATGATTCTTGATTAATTTCATGAATTTCTTTCTCTGTAGGAATTGTTTTATCCCAAAATGGATCAGAAATAAATTGAGTGGTACCCATAAAGTTTTTGAGGTTTTTACCATACGCATGATTTAATCTCTTAAACATAACAAGACATTGAGGATTATCAAAATGGTATTGTGATCCAGCGATCTCTTCAATTAGAATGTCACTGGATTCATTAGAAAATAACTTTTTTCCACATAAAGAGCATGTTAACATAACATTAGATTCTAGTGCTGCTTCTTCTTTTTCATTTTTTGAATGTGTAGGAGTATTTTCATTTTGATTATTCAATATTCGAGATGTATACTAGTAATATTTTCTCCGCTTTAAAGTATTCGCCAACTACTATGTTCGATTATTATTAATTAATAGACATTTCTCGACAGAACATAGAGCATCATTTTCAAAAGCTTCGCCATAAACACTAGCCAATCTTTTAAAAAAAAGAAAACAGTCTTCTTTGTCAAAAGTAAATTCAAAATTTAAATTATTTACAGACTTGTTATAAGTAAAGATTTTATCGTTTTTTATAATTTTACCACATAAAATACAAGACTTCAGTATGCCATTATTTATTTTTTAAAGAATATAAACTATATGGTCAATTTTATATAATTTTTAACTAAAACATTCTTCGATATTAATTTATATGGTTAAAAACAAAAAATTTAATTTATTTTAGTTAGCGATTGTTATAAATATATTTTCCTGTTATTAATTACCTAATATTACTACAATGAAATTTAAAGAATACAGAGCTTGATTGTGTTAAGTCACAAAAATAGAATATAATAAAAATGCTGATAGGATGTTTATATCATTTATTGCCTAGCAATTCGCCTTTCCTATTTAAATAGAAAAATTAATAGATTCTTTCTTACTTTGTCCAATATTTTTGTCAATAAAGGATTTGTAATAGTTTGAAAAAATTAGATAATTCTATTTTCATATGATTCTTTAATATAAGGACTAATATCATTTCAAATATATATTTAAAATA
>DASQLB010000152.1:0-10485 GCA_035630235.1 Nitrososphaeraceae archaeon
GAAATATTATACAATAACCATCTTTATTTGAGGTTTCTTTTATTGCGTTTGTTGTTTATTAGTTGTTAATGTGTTTAACAGCCATATTATTTGGTGAGGAGCTATCAAAATATGGATTTGGAAGATTACATCCTTGGAACAATGAAAGAATCTATTATTTTTGGTCCAAATTCCAACAAATGGGTTTAGATAAAAATTCAAAAATTTTAATTGAACAACCAGAATTGGGCTTGGAAGAGTCTATACTATCCTTTCATGACAAAGATTATGTAGAACTTGTTAAGAAGGCTGGAAAAACTGGTAATGGCTATTTAGATACGGGTGATACCCCTGCTTTTAGAGGAATATTTGAAGCATCTTCGTATGTTGTAGGATCAACTTTAAAAGCATTAGATATAGTAATGAGAAAAAACAATGGGGTAGAACATGCATTTAGTCCTATCGGTGGACTACATCATTCAAAAAGAACTAATGCAGCCGGGTTTTGTGTTTTTAATGATATTGGAATTGCCATACTTGAAGCAAGAAGAAAGTATGGTATTAAGAGGATAGCCTACATTGACATAGACGCACACCATGGGGATGGTGTCTATTATGAATTTGATGATGATCCTCTTCTATACATTGCAGACATCCATGAAGATGGCAAGTTTCTCTACCCAGGTACGGGATCAGAATGGGAATCTGGTAGAGGAGATGCTACAGGTACGAAATTAAATATTCCATTAAATCCTAATTCAACAGATCAAGATTTTATTACATCTTTTAAAAGAGTGGAAGATTTCATTGATAACAAAGCACAACCAGAATTGATTATCTTGCAATGCGGTGCAGATTCACTAAAACACGATCCATTAACTCATTTAAACTTTACATATAATAGTCATAAATATGCAGCATGTAAATTACACAGTCTTGCTCATAAGCATAGTAATGGAAGAATAGTTGCTCTGGGTGGAGGAGGTTATAACAAAATTAATATTGGTGATGCATGGACTGCAGTAGTAAAAGCATTTATAGAAAATAGAGGTTAATTAATGAATTATAGTGAAAATAATAACGATTCAATCTCTATGGAAAAACTTTTACTATACTTGTAAAATTCTAAAAATTTTAGTAATAGATTTTTATATAATTAAAATTCGATAATAATCTAGTAGTATTCATTTGGTAATTCTTACAGGTAATACCAAACTAAGAATCCCCATACTATAGTCTAAATTTAATAAGATAACAAATATTATTATTTTATTTGTTATAGAATAACTATATAGAATGATTTACAGCAAACTATAATAAAATAAAAATCAAGATTATTTTGGAATTCAATCCACACTATTTGGAGAATGCTCATGCAAGGTGGTAATACCCATTCTCCATAGTAGTAAGAGATTAGACTCACAATTTGTGTCCCACCATCATGTCCTGATATGACAATAAGCTGATTAATGCACTGATTAAGTCTCTATATAGATTTACGTAATTTTTATATAATATATTATTAACTAAAAAATGTTATGAATTCAAAATTTATACGATGATAATATCATAAATTCTTGCATTAGTTTAACTACAGAACTACTCGCCGTATTTGCACAAAATGATGCTATATCAATGGACAATTCTATATCTATGATGAATGCAGCATTGGTATTTGCACAAGACAACGATATAGGAATGATGTAAGAAAGTGAAGATATGCAAATGTCTTAAGGTCAATCTGAAGACCAAGGCGAAGATAACGGCGGCGACGAAGACAAAAATAACGATAACTTTTAGAATAAAGAATTAATTAGTTTTTTTCTAACCTTATCTTTTAAGAATAAAAGTAATTATTATGATTATTTAATTGATATCAATTATGTATTATTTGTGCAATCTCAATTACCAATGTTTAATCTAAAATATGTTACCGCTATAATATTACCTATATGAATACCTATAATTTCAGAAATGTAGTTTTTTCTTATTCTACATTTTTAGTTTTAAATACCTTACAATAAAAAAGATTATGGTTGGTTCTCCAAAGTCACTGAAATATCAAACCTTCTGCCATATCTATTTACAGACACCAGAGTTTTTTCATTTACCTTTTTCTTTTTAATTCGAGATGAAAGCTCTGTTATTTCTTCTATCCTCTTTTCATCAATCTCTTCAATAATATCACCTTGTCTTATTCCTGCATCTGCTGCTGGACTATATTCTTCTACCTTCACAACTAATGCTCCTTCGTTAGTTGGTAATCGATAATAACTTGCTATTCTACTAGTTATCTTGATTGTAGAAACACCTAACCATGGACGATTCACTTTCCCATATTGTATTAGCTCTTGTAATATTGTTTTAGCAGTATTAACAGGAACGGCAAATCCTATTCCATGAGCATAAGGTATTTTTGCAGTATTGATAGCAATTATTTCTCCGTTAGTATTTACTAAAGGCCCACCTGAATTTCCTGGATTAATTGCAGCATCGGTTTGAACCAATTCTAGTATTCCATCTTCAAATTCAATATTTCTGTTTAGCGAACTAATAATTCCAGTTGTAACGGTAGGTCCTCCAGTTAAACCAAAAGGATTACCTACAGCTATAGCTATTTGACCTACTTTGAGACTATCAGAATCTCCCAGTTCAGCAGAAGGAATTGTGTCTAGTCTGTTATTGTTAGTATTATTATTGATGTTATTGGGACTATTAGAATCAAATTCAATTTTTAATACTGCGAGATCAGTCAGTTTGTCTGTTCCTATTACTTTAGCATTAAATGTTTTACCGTCATATGTGGTAACTTTTAATCTTCTGGCATGATCCACTACATGATAGTTGGTAAGAATATGACCTTGATTATCAATTAGAATACCCGATCCTACTCCCTCAATTGGAAATATACGTAAGAGTTCATCAGTTACCATTCTTACACTTGCAATATTAACTACATTCTTGGTAACCTTTTCAATAGCAGAGATTAATGTATCTTCATTTATAGAAATCAAAATTCTTTACCTCTATTTTTTAATGGGGATTTGGGTTTAGATGGGATTATAGGTGGTTTCTTTATCGTTGGTTGATTTAATGTTTTATTTAACATATTTCATATTATATTCTACATTGAGGATTAAATTGATTAATTTTAAATAAATTGGTCACTACTAAATAATAACTTTATTAGAGTCATAATTTTTTACAATCAATTTAAAGTTAAACATTATCTTAATCATTATAGTTGATCTTCTTGTTGGAAAAAGGAAATGATTTTAGGAAATTTCTCTTTTCAAAAGAATCTAAAATCAGATTTTTTTATAAAATAAGAAAGTTTGGTAAATTGATAGTAAATGATTTTGTTAGTCATTCTTTTACATTTATTTTGTATTTAGTGCTCAATTGTTTTTTGGCTACTGCAAAAGTCTTTACAAATGTTAATTATTATAATAGTATAGAATTAACCTGCAATAAACATCCTAGTATAATTTTTTCTCTTTTGGTTTCACTAAAATGATATTTTATTATATCATTCTTAAATGTTATAAATTAACTAAATAAAAGAAATGTTCAATTTCATAATAACTAAAATTGGAAAATCTGTATTACCAGTATTACATTAATAGTAGAGGTCAGTATTAAACCAGATTTTACAAGTATCATCTCCTAATAAACAAAAAATTTTTTAATATTAAAGTTTTTACATAGTTATATACATCTTATTACCTTTGACTTGTTCTTATTGTTGTAGGTAATGGTATTCAGGTAGTAAGACATATGAACATTGATGCTAAGATGGCAATTGAAAGAGCTGATAAACATGTGAATTGATTATTAATTAAAAAAATAATACTATTACTTTAGTTTATATAAGCATCTTAATTCTTTATGTCTAACTATATATGACCAACCAAAAAGTACTTTTGGTTTTTATATTGACAGTAGTAGAGACAGGTCTATTGGTCCTAGGCTCTTCAATGATTATGATAGTAAATGCACAAGCACAAATGTACAACTATCTCTATGAATCTCATCACTATAATGTTTATCCAGATCCAAAAAAGAGTTCTGATGTAAATATCCAGAAAATCAAATGTCTCAATAGCAACATAACTGTAAATGGGTTTGATATTACTCAAATTCAAGATAGTGCTATTGTCACAGCAGGAGCAAATGGAGTAAATGATGGTCCAGATGATAGAAATACACAGCATGATAACGGATTTGGAAATCAAATAAACTTAGACAAAAACTTTGAAAACATGTATGTAAATGTAAATTTGAACGAACAAATAAAAATTAATCCATTTGAAGAATGCTTTAGAGAAAATCGTCTTACTTTGATGACCTGGAATATCTATCAAGGTGCAAACCAGTCATCAATATTCACTGCTACCTCCCCATCTGAATTTGTTACTGCTGTTGGGTCTGCTTATAATAGAATCCAAGCAACCAACTTTATAGAAAGGGCAGATTCCATTGCAGAGAAAATCCAGGAAATCCCGCCCGATCTGATAGGTCTTCAAGAGGTAATATTACTAAGAACTCAGATTCCCTCTGACGGTAATGCTACACCTGCAACTTACATTTCATTTGATTATCTCGAAATTCTCATCGATGCGCTAACCAAACGAGGATTAATTTATGAACCGGTTGTTGTTCAGGCAAGTACTGACATTGAAGTTCCCGGCGTGACACCTACAGGCCTTATGGATATAAGATTCACTGACAGGGATGTATTACTAGCACGAGCAAACACCAATTTTACATTATCAAATACCAATGGAACGCAGTTTGTTGCGAAACTACCATTAACAACTCCATTTGGAACTAGTAATATATCACGCTCATGGGTCTCGGTGGATGTATCGTTTGATAATGGAGATAAAGTCCGTGTTGTATCTACTCATCTAGAGGCTCTTTCACCTGTTATACAGGAATTACAAGCAGATGAATTAATAGATTGGTCTGGTAATACACATTTACCTATTATATTCATAGGCGATTTCAATTCAAATGCTGCTGGAACTGGGACAAAAACATACACAAAACTAAAAGATGTAGATTTTATTGATGCATGGTCACTAAAAGGAAAAGGCACTGGCTTTACTTGTTGCCAAACTGATGATTTGTTGAACCAGAATTCTTCCTTAACTGAGAGAATAGATTTGGTGATGTTCCAAGGCAATTTTGAGGTAAAAGATATAGGAATTGTTGGGAATTCACAAAATGATCGTACAATATCTGGTCTTTGGCCATCGGACCATGCAGGAGTTGTTGCAAATCTAAAGTTGAATAATGATAAAAATTAACAATATGATAGTTCTAATTACGTTTAATTTCTTGACTTGTATTTCATGTCCACTTATTTGACGTATTGTAATTTATATATTCATTTTTCAGAAGCCGGTCTCTGTAAATTGAGTATGATAGATCTATTATAAGATAAAAACGTTATTTGAAGTTTGAAAACTCATTATTAATAATTAATTGTTATGATCTCGATTTAAATTCATTAATTACTATAGTTTTGAGGTACTGATATCTGACTAATTTATATTTGAAAGAATTTCAAATCAGTTTTTACCAAATTTTTGTTAATAAGATTTTTATAAAAAATTAAATATTGTCAAATTTCTATAAATTATTTAGCTTGTTAAAGGAAATTTATGGTCAAATTGAACAACCTTCTAAATTGAGCACAGAAAACAATCGAAAGTAGAAAATACTTTATTATTGTTATATTAACAGGAGCAATAATTATTATACTACAATTAATTGATTATAGTATGGATCTCATATTTGAAACGTTATGGATAAATTAGTCTAGTATAATTCTTCATATGTTATTTAGGTTTTAAAATTGACTAATAGTAGATTAAGAGAAGAGGAATTAGGAAATTGGAGAAAATCTCACTACTCTTCAGAGGTTAATCCATCTCTAGAAGGAAGAGCAGTTACTCTAATGGGATGGATTTCTAGCATTAGGGACCATGGCAATATTCAATTTATTATGTTAAGAGACAAAGATGGAGACACTCAAATAATTGCTAAAAAAGGGCAATGTCCAGATTTAGTATATGAACAAGTCTTGCAGTTAAAGGAACATACTTCTATTGGAGTAAATGGAAAGGTTGTTTCTCAAAGAAAAGCACCTAATGGAATTGAGATAATACCACTAGAACTCAAGGTTTTTTCAATTCCTATACAGGCTCCTCCATTTATGATACAGAGTAGAAATCCTGCGGGAATTGATACTAGGTTAGATTTTAGAGCGATAGATTTGAGAAGAAAATATTTGCAAGATATTTTTATCATCCGTAATAATATTTTAAAATATATTCGCACTTTTCTTTCAAATGAAAAATTTATAGAGGTTAATACACCTAAGATAATAGCTACAGCTTCAGAAGGAGGAACTGCCCTTTTCCCCATATTCTATTACGAGAGGGAAGCATTTTTAGCTCAGAGTCCTCAGATATATAAAGAACAACTAACAATGGCTTTTGAAAACGTCTTTGAGATAGGTCCAATTTTCAGAGCTGAACCTTCGCGTACCAATAGACACTTATCAGAAGCTACATCGATAGATATTGAATCAGCTTTTGTTGACTATAACGATATTATGGTATTATTAGAGAAAATGATTCTATTTATTATAAAATCATTATTTGAAGACGATAACATTAAAAATAATGATGAATTAGACATTGATCAAAAAATTAATAATAACAATAAATCATCATTTCCAAGGTTAAAATATACAGAATTAATTGAAAGATTAAGGAATATTGGAGAAAAAGTAAGATGGGGAGATGATTTATCGCCGCAGCTAATCAAAAAACTTGATGATGACGTTCTAAACAATAATTTTTATTTTATAACAGATTGGCCCATGGCAGCTAAACCATTTTATGTGAAAGAGAACCAAGATGATTCAAAGATTTGTGAATCTTTTGATTTAATGTATGGATCATTAGAAATATCATCTGGAAGCACAAGAATTAGTAATAAAGAAATTCTTATAAATAGAATGAAGAAAAAAGGATTGAATTTGAATTCATTTGACTACCATCTGAGAGTGTTTAATTATGGAGTGCCTCCACACGCTGGATGTGGAGTAGGATTAGAACGGCTTTTAATGACTCTCACCAAAATAGACAATATTCGTGATGCTATATTATATCCAAGAGATATTGATAGACTTGCACCATAGAAGAAAAAGTAAGAAAAGAGGAGTGATAAATCAAATTTGGTTACAAAAGATCAATTAAAACATTTAAGTAAACTTTCAAAGATAGATTTAACTGAAAATGAATTTGAAACTTATACTAAACAAATTGAAAAGATAATAAAATATTTGGATAAGTTAGATGAAGTTTCATTTGAAGAGAACAAACCATCAGTATTAGTATCTTTCAAAAAATTATCAGAATTACGAGAAGACATTGTTATAGAACCAACTCTTAATATTGACCAAATAGCCAAAAACCTAAAAGACAAGTTTGTAAGAGGTCCGGTTATGAGTTAAATATGTCCAATCTTTATACTCTAAATATTGAACAAGTTACAAATGGGATTAAAAATGGAGAATTTACTTCTGAAGAATACGTATCCCAAATTATAGAAAGAATAAAAAAGGTTGATCAAAAGATAAATTCATTTATAACAATAAATGACAATGCACTTGTTCAGGCACAACAGGTAGACAAGAAAATAAGCTCAGGTTCGAAAGTTGGTTCTTTAGCAGGCATTGTAGTAGGAATAAAAGATAATATCAGTACAGCAGGGTTAAAAACAACTTGTGCTTCCAAAATGCTATCCGACTATGTTCCACCATATGATGCTACCGTCATAAAGAGATTAAAAGACAAAGATGCAATAATAATAGGAAAATTAAACCTTGATGAATTTGCAATGGGATCAACTACAGAATGGAGCAGTTATGGACTTACTAGAAACCCATGGAACTTGGATTATGTGTGTGGAGGGTCTTCAGGTGGCAGTGCTGCTAGCGTTGCTGCACAATTATGTACCGCATCATTAGGATCTGATACTGGAGGTTCTGTTCGTTGTCCAGCTAGTTTTTGTTCTGTGGTTGGATTTAAACCAACATATGGATTAGTAAGTAGATACGGACTTGTTTCATATTCTAATAGTCTCGAACAAATTGGTCCTATCGGAAGAACTGTATCAGACGTTAAAAAAATTATGGAAGTTATCTCTGGAACAGATACTAATGACAATACAACAATAGACACAAGAAATAATATTAACACTAATCATTATGATCCCGAACAAAAAAATAACCAAAAAATAGGTTTACTAAGAGAATTAATAAACGGAGCTGATGAGTCTGTATACCGGTGTATTTATTCTGCAATAGATAAATTTAACAAGTTTGGATTTACATATGAAGAATCGTCATTAAAATCATCGGAATATGCTCTTGCATCTTATTATACAATTGCTACAGCTGAGGCAAGTAGTAACTTGGCAAGGTTTGATAATATAAGATATGGATTTGAATTAAATCCAGACGATTACGAATGGAATACATATTTCTCAAAAACAAGAGGAAATTTCGGAGATGAAGTCAAGAGAAGAATAATAGTAGGATCTTTTGTATTATCTTCAGGATATTACGGAAAATATTATCTTAAAGCACAAAGAGTAAAGAATTTAATTAAACACGAGCTTAAAAAACTTTTTAAGGAATATGATTTATTGATATCTCCAACAGTTCCAGTTCTTCCCTTTAAAATTGGAGAAAAAATTGACGATCCATTAAAAATGTATCTAATAGATATTAACACAGTTTTAGCTAATTTGGCAGGTATTCCTGCAATTTCAATTCCTATAGGATTCAAAAATGGTCTACCGATCGGACTCCAAATCATGGCTGATGAATTTCAAGAGAAAAAATTACTGGATATATCAGAAGTTATTGAAAAATCAATTAATATTAATACATCATATCCAGATCTATAATAATGACAGGATCATCATCATTACCAGTTAAAATTGGTCTTGAAATACATTGTCAGCTAACTCAACTTAATACTAAATTATTTTGTTCATGTTATTGTAATTATAGAGAAAAAGAAATCAATTATAACATATGCCCAATTTGTCTTGGATTGCCTGGATCCTTGCCAATATTGAATAAAAAAGCTGTAGAATTCGCAATTATGATTTCAAAAGCTTTGGATTGTAAAATTCCAGAATTAACAGTTTTTTCAAGAAAAAATTATTTTTATCCAGATTTGCCAAAAAATTTCCAGATCACACAATATGACTCTTATGGTACCAGTACAAGCATAGGAAAAGAAGGATCTGTAAAATATGGTGAAAATTACAAAATTGCCAGAATAAGAAGGATTCAACTGGAAGAAGATCCAGGACGACTGGTTTATGAAAATGGAAGAACGCAAGCCTTAATTGACTATAATAGAGCTGGCGTAGCATTAGTTGAAATCGTAACTGAACCTGATTTTGTTGATCCTAAAGAAGTAAGAATATTTTTAAATAAAATGACCTCTATACTAGAACATTTGAATGTATGTAATACCAATTTAGAAGGTTCTCTTAGATGTGATGCAAATATTTCTATAGGTAATGGAAAAAAAGTAGAAATCAAAAACATAGGCTCTTTTAGTGATATAGAAAAGGCATTGACATATGAGATAACACGCCAAAAAACAATGACAATTCATGATATAGAAATTAAAGCTGAAACAAGACATTGGGATGATAAAAGAAAAATTACAAAACAGGCAAGATCAAAAGAAGAAGAAGAAGACTATAGATATTTTCCCGAACCTGATATCCCAAAAATTCTGTTAGAAAATATATCTTTAATTAAAACACCTGAGCTTCCAGATGAAAGAAAATCCAGATTTATCAATGATTATGAACTTTCTGAACATGTAGCACAAGTACTCATTGACAATAAAGATTTAGCTGATCTATTTGAATCAGCAATAAAAATATATCATTCTCCAAAATCTATATCAAATTGGATAGTAAGTGATATTCTTGCATTCATAGAATATGATTCATCAGGTAAAAAAACAATAAGCGATGAAATGAAGATAGATGCTAAACATATTGCGGAGATTGCAAAGCTAGTTGATGATAATACAATAAATAGACCTACAGCAAAATCCATAATCTCTAGAATTATTAAAACAGGAGAATTACCGTCTGATATCATAAAAAAAGAAAAACAGACGACCACAATAATCAATGATGAGACAATTTTACTAGAATCAATAGACAAGATATTCAATGAAGAGAAAAAGGCAACGTTAGATGCTAAACATAATCCTACTGCAATAAACTTTTTGCTTGGTAAGATAATGAGAATGACAAAGGGAAGGGCTGATCCAAAAATAACTACAATACTCTTAAAGAAAAGACTGGATGAAGAAGTCTAATCGATAAAAAAAATAATAGCATTAAAAATATTACAAATAATAAACTTATGTAAAAAAAGTTGAACAT
>DASQLB010000153.1:0-3549 GCA_035630235.1 Nitrososphaeraceae archaeon
GAGGCAGTAGGATCCAAGGCCGATGTAGGTTCATCCATCAAAATAACCTCAGGATGCATTGCAAGTGCGCGTGCGATACATAGTCTTTGTTGTTGGCCACCTGATAGACTCATTCCAGGTTTATTCAATTCGTCTTTTACCTCTTTCCATAAGCCGGCACTTTCAAGACTTTCTATTACTATTTCATTAATTATTTTTTTATCCTTGACACCATTTAGCTTTAATCCAGCTGCAACGTTATCATATATCGTCATGGTTGGAAATGGATTAGGTTTTTGAAAGACCATTCCGATCCTTCTCTTAATCATGACTGGATTGACTTTTTGATCATAGATATTTGTTTTATCCAAACGTATTTCTCCTTTAGAATAGGCACCAGGAGTCATTTCATGCATTCTATTAATACATCTTAGGAGCGTAGTTTTGCCACAACCAGAAGGGCCTATAAACGCAGTCGCAGAATTTTCTTTAATCGATAAGTTAATATTTTTTAAAATTCTTTTATTATTATATCCTGCATCCAGATTTTTAACAAAAAGTTTAAAACTCTCAGTTAAAGTACTCGTACTTTTTTGTAGAGTAGGATTTTCAGGAATTTCAAAACGGGTAGTTTCCAATAGTATTATAGATACCGTTTTATATAGATAACAAGTTACTATATGTACACTATAGGATTATATAGGACTATGCCACCCTAATTAAAAAAATAAATATCTTTTTCAGGTTGTTTATTCAATTGGAAGTCTAGTATTATTTCCCCATTCATTCCAAGAACCTAAATACATCTTTACTTTTTTAAAACCCAATTCCTTTAATATCACAAAAGTATTTGCGGCTCTATATCCTCCTTGGCAGTATGTAATTATCTCTTGATGCTTCGAAAAGCTAGAATACAATTTACTTGTATCATTAAGAGATTTAAATTTGTCAATCGATATGTTTTCCTTCCAGTCTATATTGATAGCACTAGGTATATGACCACCTCTAATTGCTCGGAGTTGTTCTCCAGTATATTCTTTGGAAGTTCGTGCATCAATTATCTGATTTTTGTTTTTAGATTTTATCGAATCGAGAAGAGTTTTATAACTGGCCAAAATAGTTCCATCAATCGTTCCAGTGATTTCACAATAATGCAACGCCTCTGTTTTCGTATCTATGGGTTTTTTTTCTTTTTTCCAAATATTGAAACCGCCATCCAACATTGCAACTTTTTCATGGGAAAAATAGAGTGAAAGCCAAACACCTCTTGCTGCTGATGGTCCAGAAATACTATCATAAAAAACTAAAAAAGTTTTTTCAGATATTCCTAAGTTTGACAATAACTGCCTCATCTGTTTATTAAAGCCTATAATGCCTAGTTTTGAAGTATCATTCCAATGATATTGCATTAGATCAATATTTAGTGCTCCAGGGATGTGTCCAGTAAGATATTCATTAAAAGATCTTGTATCGACTATCCTTAGATTCTTCTGCTTAGATGAAATTAATTGAAATAATTCTCTAGAAGAAATAATTAAATTCAATCATTCTATTATCATTTCTGCTAATATATTGTTTGATGATTAAATCTCATCTATATTAACACCGGTTATATTTTATTGTTTTAGAACTTTTTTATTTATTTAAGTTATTCACAAATATTACATAGGTTTAATTATAAAAACTACTAAAATATTTTCCCATTATTTACTAACGTACGAAACGTTACTAGAAATGAGAAAGATCTCTTTTCGCCAATCTATATAATAAAAAATAAGAATTTTCTTACTGATGTCGAATTCAATAAATACAAAATTAAAGAAAGTTTTAGTTATTGGTTTAGGTCAATTAGGTTTACCTGTTGCTAAATATGTAAACGACAAAGGTTTTGATGTGTCTGGATACGATATTAGTAGCGAGGCAATGATTAGAGCACAGGAAAAAATTGGATTAAAAACCACCACTAGTTTTAAAAATTTTGATATTTATATTATTTGCGTCTCTACTCATAATTCTTCTAATATTACCTCCCCACAAATCGAAGGTTTAATTTCAGTTATAAATAAAATATCTATGGAGGCAAATAATGGCTCTCTTGTTTCGATAGAAAGCACTATTCCTAAAGGTACTTCAAAAAAAATATTTGAATTATTAGAGCATAGGTTACATGTTGTACATGCCCCTCATAGATGGTATTCACTCGACGAAGAAAAATATGGTGTTAACCAGCTACGTGTTATTGGCGGAGTAAATCCATGTTGCTTAAAATTGGGTCTAGAATTTTATGCAGGACACTCAAAATGTGACACCGAAATATCTACAGATGAAGAGATCTTGAATAATTATAATAAACATGAGAATACAAATACATCTTTTATTGAAGTCCAACAAAATTTTAATGACTCTAATTCCCTATCAAACAATAATCAACTAGAATCACAAGCTTATTTTCAAAGTTTAGAAATTCCTATGCATTCTGTTTCTAGTATTGAAGTAGCAGAATTAACTAAAATAATAGAGAATTCTCATAGATATTTACAGATAGCATTTGCTGAAGAACTTTACTTGTACTGTCAAGCTAATAATATTCTTTTTTCTGAGCTAAGGGATGCATTAAATACAAAGTGGAATGTTGAAATCCTTGAACCGCGGGATGGGATCGGAGGACATTGTCTACCAAAAGATACAAAAATGTTTCTTACTTCATCAAAAATGAGAAGTAAAATCCTTCAATCCGCTTTGGAAGTAGATACATTATATCGAGACTTTTTGACTAGAAGAGAGAAGAAATTAATTACTTCGGTGGACAATCTAACAAATTAAATTATTTTTTTTCCCTTTGCTTGATACTTTTCCGTTTTTTATAAAACTTGTAAAGAAAAATAAAAATCAATGATACAATAATAATTAATGATATAACATGGAATGCTTTTGATGAGTCTTGAGAAAATTTATCCCAAGCACTACCCAAGTAGTATCCAACCATAGTTAAGGATAAACTCCAAACAAAGGAACCAATAAAAGTAAATAATGTGAACTCGATAAAATTCATTCTAGATAATCCTGCAGGAATTGATATCAATTCTCTCACTCCAGGAGCAAGGCGACCTAATAAGACAGCCACTTTTCCATATTTTTGAAACCATAACTCCGATTTTTCAAGCTTAGATTCAGTTATTAGGATATATTTTCCAAACTTTAAGATTATTCTTCTTCCTAGTTTTAATGCTATAAAATAAATTACAATAGCACCTAAGGTTGAACCTAGAGAACCAATAAACCCAAACATGATCACTTGTCCTATACCTAAATTTTGACTATGAACAACATAACCTGCCAGTGGAAAAATTAGTTCACTTGGTATTATAGGAAAAAGAGTTTCTATTAAGGCGGCAGCGAAAATTCCAAGGTAACCAAGATTATAAATTAAATTTGAAACAGAATTAATAATGTTATCGATTATAGATGTAAAACTTATGGCTAGTATTATGAAAAAGCTGTAAATAATCAAATATAACTAAAGATAAAAATTGTTTGGCCTAATAAAACTTTTGAGTAGTTATAGAGCTA
>DASQLB010000154.1:0-3535 GCA_035630235.1 Nitrososphaeraceae archaeon
ATAAGATAATACTTCTTGTCAAATCTTATTTTCAATATACACTATTTGCATTCTTTATATATCGGTCATCCAATATGTATCATATGAATAAATTTAATGATGATAAATGTTGTGATATGAGAGGATTATTCGGGTTTTTGACACTTTTCTTACTTTCAAAAAAATCAATGCATGGTCAGGAAATAGCAAAAAGAAAAGGTGAAAAACCAAGCCCAGGAACAATTTATCCAGCTTTTAAAAGTCTCAGAGATTCTGGTTTTCTAGAGGGACAAAAAGAAGGTAAAACCATAATATATAATCTTACACGAAAAGGGAAAAAAACTCTTGAACTGGCAAAAGGAAAATTTTCGAGAACATTTTTGGGAGTATTAGAAAGTTAAAATTATATCACTAATATTCTAATATATGTAAAAGGCTATTTTATAAAATATTACAAATTAGATTTACTATTATTTATATTTCGAGTTTATTATATCTCCTAAATCAAACTAAATAGATAGACGATCACACAAAATTCATTAAATTAAAACCAAAGATATAGATCATGACACTAGCGAACAAATAATACATTATTCTATATGCATTTTATTTAGAAATTATGCTTTAGACTACAGACAAGGATATAAACTAGGAGATATAGATTTTGAAAAATCTTAAAAAAATTAAATATTTAAATCTCTTTTTCCGATCCAATCAATAATATTTTTTATGTGGTATCCTATTCTTTAATACTAATAAGTTAACCATAGATCCTAATGATAGTATTCCAGCAGTTAAAAATATCAAATTAAATGATTCCTTTGAGGGAAACAAGCCATTGATACCATCAATAGCTGATTGATTCGTTTGTATATAAATACCAGATAATGCAGGGCCTATCGCCATGCCTAAGAAAAATAATAATGCTCCCACTCCGACAGATGTACCTGTGTATCGCTTTGGTGAAGATGATACCAAAAGATTCCATCCGACAATGTTAGTTAATGATAACCCTACAGCCAGTAATGCCAGATTACCAGATACTTCTAGTTCTGTAGAATGAAACATAAATAAACCAAACGCACCGAGCATGACAAAAATACCTCCTATGATGGCCGGTTTTATATTTCCAAATCTGTTTATTATAAATGAGCTTATTGTAGCAAATATCAAAAAAGTTATCATAAATGGTAATTGTACATTTCCTGCATCTATTGCATCACCACCAAATCCAAGAGGTATAGGTGTTCTTACTAATTGTACTATTGTGGGATATATCAAAAACATTGTAATTCATGTAAGCGTTAATAAAATATATGAAGGAAGAATTATTTTATGTTTGATCATTGCTAAGTCAATTAATGGGAAAGTACTTCTTTTTTCTATTGCAATAAATAATCCCAACGATAAGGCAGATAGACCAAAAGATAATAGAACTAATGCAGAATTTGAACTGTTCCCTGTCTCCAATAAAGTCAATCCTATTAAAAATGTTGTAATTGTTACCGAAAGAAATATGCCTCCTTTAATGTCTATTTTGTTATTTTTCTTTTTTTTATTAAAAGTATCAATATTTTCAGATAAGTGTTGTAGTAGATTTTTTGAAGGTACGAATATTGATATTATTATTGTTACTATTGCTGCTACTGGAGATATCAAGAAGAAAGTAGAATGCCAGCCAAAAGTTTGAATAATGCTAGCACCAAATAAAAGTCCTAGTACTGATCCAGCTGAATACGCTGAACTAAATACTCCTATTGCAATCGAAAGTTTTTCTACAGGAAAGACATCTCGTAAGATACTAAATGCTACAGGAACTGCCGCTAATCCAACACCCTGAATTATCCTAGATACTAGCAAGGTTGAGATGCTATTTGTAAAACCTCCTGCAATAATAGCTGCAGTATAAAGTACAAGTAATATTAATAGAATTTTCTTTTTTCCATATATGTCTGATAATCTTCCACTTATAGGAGTCATTACTGCTGCAACTATTAAATATGCACTAAATACCCATACTGCCATATTATACGGTATATTAAAGTCCTTCATTATCTCAGGTATTGCTGGTAGTAACATAGTCTCAGAAAACATTACCGCTAAGAGAGTACTGCTTAGAAGACCTAAAATAAGCCAAGGTGATACTGCTTTATTATTATACTGGAATAATTGTACAGATTTAGGTTTTATAAAACTATTTAATTTTTTAAATCTTATAATCTTATTTTCATCTATCATATCGTATATACGATATAGAAGAGTATTTATATATATCGGACATCCAATATCTACTATTAAACCTAATGCAATGATAAATACTAAACTATAAGAGATCCAAGAGAAAAGAATTTAGTCGTTATATTTGAAATTTCTGTAAAATTATTACTGTTATTAATAACTTTAAGTCAGATTATATTTCTATCTTTATAGTTAGATAATTTAAAGGTTCTACTTCGATTTCAAATATTTGAAATAGCACTGTTAATTTAACAGAATAGATTTAGCTGTGAATGTCATATTCTGAGTCGTATGTTCCTAAGATTTGTCAGAAACAGAACATCCACTATTGTAATTATGTACTCTCTTTAGTTTCATTTGTGAACAGAGGTGAATAATCTTAAGTTAACAGGGCCTTTGAAATACTCCTATTTATAAATTTTAAGAAATATGAAGTATTAATACATTACCTAAAGACTGTAATTATATCCTATAATTGTTATAGGCATATGGTCATTTTTATTTAAAAAGTTATAACCTTAAAAGGTAGAATCAATAAATGATACCTTGTACGTTAAAGTATAGTTTCTTCCTCTTCCATAATTGAAACAATTCTTATTTATTCTCATTTTCTTTAATTTTCTCTGATATAGATGGCTTTATCTATATGGAGAGTGATTACAATCTTATGGGTCTATTTTCTAAATTTAGAAAAAAGAAAGAAGATAGTGATGAGCTAGGCGGAAAAGCTACCGATATCAATGATAAACAACAAAAAAACTCAGAAAAAGAACCAGTTAAGTAACTAACTTCACTCTTTTTTCATTTTTTAATATATAATTTATTAAAATTTGATATCAATTAGTATTATAATAAATCTTTTCATTGTCACTGCGATGGGATAGAGTTAACTGTTTTGACAATATCTATTTCTATATAGAGAATATTTCTAGTTTTATTAAGTATTTTATATAATTAAATATCTATTATTGAAATAATTGATATACATGTTATTGTTTTATAATTTAAAAATAAGAGAATATAGGTAAATATAGTTAATACAACATATTGAAAAATTTAATTACTATATTCAATAATAACCTTAACCATACTTAAATAATTTGAAAAATATTAATAGTAAAAAGATTTTTTATTGTTTAGGTGAATTTGAATGTCAAGTTGCAATACAAAAAATATTAAATTTTCAAAAATCTTAGTTCCAATTGATGGATCGCCATCTTCATTAACTACTGCTACATATGCAATAGATTTTGCCTCCACATATGATGCAGAAATAATTCTTTTATCTGTCGTTCCATCACAAATAAAACATGGAGAT
>DASQLB010000155.1:0-2875 GCA_035630235.1 Nitrososphaeraceae archaeon
AACATGGGCGCAGAGATTGGAGCAACATGTTCAGTTTTTGAATATGATAAGAGAATGGAGACATATCTTCGGTCTACAAATCGAACAGATATTGCAGAGATTGCTAACCAAAATCTCGATATTTTAACACAAGACAGAGAAGTTAATGACAATCCTGAAAAATATTTTGATCAAATAATTAGAATTGATTTATCCACTTTAGAACCATACATAGTTGGTCCGCATACCCCAGATTTAGGTAGACCGATTTCCCAGATGAAAGATGATGTTTCAAGAAATAAATATATCGATAAAATTTCAGTAGCTCTCATCGGTAGTTGTACAAACTCTTCTTATGAGGATATGTCAAGAGCATCAGGTATTGCACAACAGGCTGATAGAAAAGGTGCTAAAACCAAAACCTCTCTTTTAGTTACGCCTGGATCTGAGATGATTAGGGCAACAATTGAAAGAGATGGACAAATAAAAGCCCTCAAAGATATTGGTGCAACTGTTTTAGCAAATGCTTGTGGTCCATGTATTGGCCAGTGGAGTAGACCCGAAATCAAAATTGGAGAACCTAATACTATTGTTACATCATACAACAGAAATTTTCCTGGTAGAAATGATGGTAAGAGAGATACAATGAATTTCATAGCCAGCCCTGAAATTGTAATTGCCTTGGCCCTTGGTGGAAAACTCTCATTTAATCCACTTACAGATATAATTGAAACAAAAGACGGAACGAAATTCAAACTTGAACCTCCACAATTGTCTCCCGAAGTTCCATCAAAAGGCTTTGCAAATGTAAAGGAGGTGTATGTAGAACCATCTGCAGATCCAGATAATATTGATGTTATTATAGATAGCAATAGTGAACGATTACAGAAGCTAGAACCATTCTCCCCATGGGATGGAAAAGATTTTCTAGAAATTCCAGTTCTTGCAAAAGTTAAAGGGAAATGTACTACTGATCATATTTCTCCTGCAGGTCCATGGCTAATGTATAGAGGACATCTTGACAGAATAAGTGATAATTTGTTATTAGGTGCGGTAAATGCATTTAACCATAAACAAATTGGAAATGGTAAGAATTTATTAAATGGAAAAATAGAGTCGTTTCCTCATATTGCAAGAGAGTACAAGGAAAAAGGTCTTAAATGGCTCATAATAGGAGATACAAACTACGGAGAGGGAAGCAGTAGAGAACATGCAGCGATGACTCCTAGATATTTGGGTTGTGTCGCAGTTATATCCAAGAGTTTTGCCAGGATACATGAAACAAATCTAAAAAAACAGGGAATTTTAGCACTCACGTTTGAAAATGCTTCAGATTATGATAAGATAAATGAAGATGATAGGATAAGTATATTGGGACTAGATAAATTAGAACCATCAAAACCTATAAAATGTAAAATCATCCATAATGGGGAAGAAGGCAAAAGAATAGAAGAGGAAATAAATTTGAAACATTCTTACAACCATAATCAAATAGAATGGTTTCGTTATGGCTCTGCACTAAATGTTCTAAAATCCAAGGCTCAACTATAATAATTAAAGAGAGTATATCTTTATTAGATTGCCCTTGTTATTTTTTGAATTTACTATCCTATTAAGTACTGTAATCTCAGAAGGGAGATTACAGATTTATTTACTCTAGATAGGTGATAAAAAATATAGAGAATTATTCATTTATAGCCGATGCGATGTTAGGAAAAATCGCAAAAAAATTAAGAATACTGGGTTTTGATACCATTTATATTTTATCGAGTGCAAATGACAGAGAAATATTAGATCTACTTATTAAAACCAAAAGAATTTTACTAACCAGTGACAAAGAGTTATTTTATAGATCAAAACAATACAAATATAATTCGATATTTATTAATAAAAATACAGAAATTGAAAATTTAATTACCATATTTAGTAACTTAGAAATAAAGTTTATAGATCCTTGCTTAACCTACAATCGTTGTTCTATATGTAATGATAAACTTGAGATAATAGAAAATGCAGATTTGATAAAAAATCAGGTTTACCAGACAATATTTAAAAATAATAAGGAATTTTATAGATGTAAAAGATGTAATAAATTGTATTGGCATGGAAGTCACATTAAAAATATTATATTATTGATAGAAAAAATTAATAAAATTCTTGGTTCTAGCAAATATTTATGATTTTTAACCTCAATAGTAAATGAAAGCAAGTTAGTGTATTAAGGTTTAGTAGAAAGCTCCCTGAATATTATGAATATTATATTTTATTTTTAATAATATAACTTTCATATCACAAAAATACAAGAAGAATAGATCTAATCGATTCTATATTTATAATGTTATATAAAAATAGGTGAGTCAAAGTAAAAGAAATGTTTAAAAAAATTAAAATATATATTCTAAACAGGAAAATCTTAATAATCCTTTTTTCTACTATCTTTGCTAATGTATAAAAAGTCTCTAGATTCAAGCATAATTTCAAATCCTGTTAATTATGTTCCAAAGGCAATTTTTTTTACAAAAGGTAAAGGTACACACAAGGATCATTTAACGAGTTTTGAGCTTGCATTAAGAGATGCTAAAATTTCTGATCTAAATCTAGTAACAGTGTCCAGTATCAAGCCCTCACAGTGTAAAATAATTAGTATTCAGGAAGGTAGAAAATACCTTCTACCTGGCCAAATCACATTTGCAGTAATGGCTCGATCATCAACTAATGAACCAAATCGACTTATTGCATCTTCTATAGGCTTGGCATATCCTGCTGACAATGATCAATATGGATACCTTTCTGAACATCACTCCACAGGAGAGACTGCACTAAAGGCAGGTGATTACGCTGAAGATATGGCTATGGAAATGCTTGCTACGATAATTGGTTTACCAAATGATTCTTC
>DASQLB010000156.1:0-4044 GCA_035630235.1 Nitrososphaeraceae archaeon
TAATTTAATCAATATTTGGTTTAATTTTTTTTATCTAAAGTAAGAATTGTGGCCAATACAATTTTTGTAACTGATGTTAGGTAATTCCAATCTATTTTTTCAGGTGTATCAGAAATGGAATGATAATGGGGATTTTGGTCAGTCTTAGCAGATCCATCATAAGCTCCTACTACTACATATCCTCTCTTTTCAAATGGTTCATAGTCACTATCATATATTGAATCAGGCTTGGGAGATAAATCAGTATAAGCACACATTTTTTCCATGATATTCCCACATTCAAGTGAATCCTTATCATTAAATACAACTCTATTATGTCTTTCAGATTCCTCGTTGTAGTTGTCTGTTTCAATTATTATCTTTCCAGGGTTAAATTTGGGGTATCCAATCATGTCTAAATTTATCAATCTATGTAAGTTCAAATTATCCTTCCTAATTGATTTTGCATACTGTTCTGAACCTAAGAGATTCTGTTCTTCCCCTGAGAAGAAAACAAATTGTAAATCATAGTTTAATTTTTTATTATAAAGTACACGTGCAATTTCCAAAATAGAACTTACTCCGCTTGCATTATCATTTGCACCAGGAGCTCTTGAATAGGAATCGAACCATACCTCCATTCGTGAATCATAATGAGCACAAATCAGAATACATTTATGATTTTTTCCATTTTTTTTACATATTATATTTTTTAAATTGTATTCATTTTCATCTATTATTTCTTTGTATCCATGAAAAGAAACATTTTCATATCCTATATTTTTAAATTCATTTTTTAGCCATTCTGCTACTTCATTGATGTATTTAGATTTACTATGTCTAGTATGATAAGATGATAGTTTCATTAATTTTGATTTTATGTTTTCTAATGATACTTGATTAATCATAGATGCAATTTTGTTGTCTAATTTTTTATTGATACTTTCAATCTCCCCTAAGGTTGTTTTAGCATTAGTAATATTTCTTTCTGCTTTTGAATGATGATGATGAGATGTAGTTTTATTCACACTCAAGTATCCTATCTAATTCTTAATAATACACGTTATTTAACAATTTTCACAATATCTTTTACAAAATAATGCACGAACTTTAGAAATAATTAATTTAAATTTAAATTTTTTAACCTTGTCAGTTTTATGTATAAGTAAAATTACATCAGAATTTTAATTTTAAATCATTCCTTATCTTCTGATAATTGGTAATATAATAGTCAAAATTATACATTATACATTATTCTTATACTTTTAAAATTAAACAAATAGTTGAAAGAAAAATAATTAAATGTTCTTGTATTAATAATTTCAAATTAGTGTTAGATTAAATAATATTATAATTTTATTTATTTAGAGATTAAATATCCTTTAGAGCAATTTTTACTATAATTTTCTGTAAATAAATATATTTGACAAAAAAGTTTTTGTTATATGTTCCCCTTGCTGTGATCCCATGTAGCATAGTAGTGTGGAATTATTTCAATTATAACAGATTCTCCTCTCTTTATAGAATCCATAAGAAACTTTGCCATATTGTTATTGAGACTTCCTGTATACTTGATCATTATCATTTCTGCTATTGATATGTTTCTGCTAATATCTTCAGAAATAATGGCTGTACCTTTACCTCTAACTCCTTTATATGGTGGATTAGTTTCATCTATACAAAAGTATATGTTATTTCTCTTCCTGATATTTCTAACTTTCTTAGATTTCTTACCTGTTTCAAAGTAGAATTTACTATTATCAAAATAGTACCACACTGGATGTATGTTGGGGTCTTCTTTCTCGTCTATCGTTCCTAATCTAGCAAACAACTTATTAGTTGAAAGAAAATTCCTTACTTCATCTTCAGTCATTGATGAACCAAGCCCTGGTTCACTTGCATTAAGGATTTTCATAAGAAATTAATTAGTAGTTATATTTAATAATGTTTTTTGCTCATAGTTGTACTATCTCTTCAAAAGATTTGTAAGAATATGAGTCTTAAATTGGATTATAACCAATAAATAAGAGATCTTAAAGATCGAATAAAAATAGATGTATATATAATATCAAAATCTTTAATTGGTTAGATTTATTGAACAATTTTTAAAATGCTATCAAAATTCTAACTGACAATCAGAATTATCTACGATTATATCATTTGAACAATACATCAATTAAATTCAAAGAATAAATTACCTTTTCAATAAATTACTAATTTTATTATTTTTATGTTGTTGTAATTTTCTTATCTATTTAATATAATGTTCCTACATAAAGCCATAAATTAAAGTCATTATTATAGGACTAAAAGATAATAAATAAAACTGATATTTAAATAGCAAGCGACTAACCTAGGTCTATATTCACTTCTACGCTACCATTGCTGTTAAAAGTACCAGACGTGCAGCTTTCTTTACTATCATTAAGCTTTATCACACATACGTTAATAATATCTCCATTTGAAATTCCATTCACTTGTTTAACTAAGTTGTCACCCACAGTGAAAGTCTCATTCCATTCCCATGAACCTAGATCAGTATGAGCAGAAATTTTCAAATTATCACCTATTCCTGCCCCGCTAATTTGTATTTGAATAATGCCATTCTCTGCAAATATAGTAAATGGAAGAAGTATTAACATTAATAGCAGGGTTGTCGTTATTACAATGACTTTATTATAATTTTTTATCATTACCAGATCTATTTAAATTAATTATATATTATTTTATATAAAACAATTATTTTCAAATCTGTCATATTATTCACGTTTAATTCAAAATAGATAATAAAAGTTGCAATTAACAGATAATAAAAAAAAAGTATGTTTACTGGCTTCTTTTTTTAAGATCTATTATAGGAACATTTGAACTTAATTTAAACAAATTTGAAAAAAGAACAAAAGAATTTTTAAAAATAATATTTTATTAACATTTTTCCTAGTATCATAACCAAAAATTTATTTTAATAATAATTAGTTATTAATTATTCTGAATAATATTTAAAAATTTTTCGATCTTGTTTTTTCTAGTATTTGCCACTTTGATGTTTAGATACCTCATTCATTTATTTTTTATTATTGTAAATAGGTATATTAGCAGAAATATAATACGCTTGGAGTTGTATAGACTAATTTTCGCCCAATTTTGTAATTCAGAAATATACATGATAGATTATTTTATAATATAGTCCATTAGATTTATTATAAATTATTGAGCTTGTTAAAAGTGCTATAAAATTTCAATTTCAATTTATTAATTCTTTAAGTAAAAGATATTACTAGCAGATTTTAAAAATATAAGTTTATGATATAACTATTAATTTCTTAAGTTAGAGTTATATAAATTAACTTGTATTATCAATATAAATAAAATTATGATTTAACAAGTAATTCAAACGATAATGTTATATCATCTGATTTTTATCCACATTTAATGTCTTTCTATATACTTTTATGGAATTATACAGATAGGGAATAAAAAATCTAAAAGAATCTCCAAAACGAGCTGATACTTTTAAATCCAAATTAGAAAATGTTAGTGGAAAACTAATAGAAACATATTATAAGTTTGGTAAATATGATGGAGTATCCGTAGTAGAGGCTCCTAACGATGAAGCATTGATGTCTTGTCTGTTATCTATTGAAAGTCAAGGTAATGCACGCATTGTAACTTTAAAAGCTTTTAGCTATGATGAAGCTTCCAAAATAATGCAGAATTTATAAAACGAATCCCTAACTTTCTTTTTAAGTTATTTATATCACTATATAATCTTGAATTCATTTATTATATAAAAATGAAAACCGATATTGATGATTATATTATTAGAATATGAAGTCCGATGGCTTCAATTTCTTATTATAACAGAGTTCAAAATATATTATGTTATTTTTTTAAATCCATACGTCTAATACTAAATTTTAGCTTGAAAAAAGAACATCTAATCTTATCTATACAACTATAGATATTCGATTTAAGTTTATGTAGTTGTTGTAATTCAACTATTCTGTGGATAATATAGAAAAGAATCAATTTCGTCTATTGTCATTATATTTGCTAATTATTACA
>DASQLB010000157.1:0-3157 GCA_035630235.1 Nitrososphaeraceae archaeon
ATGATTATTTTAATACTTTTGTTTATATTTTAACCTTAAATTTTTATAAAATTAAATGATTGTATTAATTTAACGAAACAGTATTAGCTGCATGCCCTATTCTAGCATATGTTGTTACGATTTGTTAGAAACAGAACATCCACAATTATAGTTATGTACTCTGTATCTGTATTTTCATAGTCTCAGCCTTTGAAATACATCTAAAGCACTAACAATTTTTAGAGATGAGAAAAGAAGATATGTGTCTGTATGTAACTGTATTCAAAATTGATTCTTGCCAGTTTTACAGAAGGAAAAGAATTTTTACATTTATCATTGATGAGAGTATGGTTCAGGCAGGTTACAAACATGCTTGGATATGGATTGCAATTGAATCAGTTCACAAATCGATAATTGGTATCCACATTTCAGAAGAAAGAATCATGTTTGTAGCAAAGAACTTTATTCATTCTTTAGTTAGCAAATATGGAAAACATACAATATACACAGATGGCGGTACACCGTATCCTCAAACCTGTACTTTTCTACATCTAAAACACAGACTACATTTACCATTAGAGAAGAGTATGATTGAAAGAATAATGCAGTATTTCAAAGACAGAACTAAATCTTTTGATGATTACTTTCCTTGTAATAGTAATAAACAAAATTGTTATCTACAACACATATACAATTGGATCAAATAATTTGTTTATATATAATGCAAAAATCAGAAATACGATTCAATTCAAAATGGGATGTGAAATAGTCTTAAATTAAGAGCCAATTAAATACAGATAGATATTCTAATAATTATATTGTAGAATATTTTTCCAGTAGAAATGGAAGGGTTAACAGTGGTCAAATTTGAATATACTTTTGGTTCACATTTTTTGACAAATAATTAGATTATGTCACAAATTATTCGTAATTACATGATGTTTAAACCGAGGTTTTATTTTATTAGACAAATAAGACAAAACATACACGAGTGAGAAAGTAGGATTCAAATTTGTTTAATTACCTAGTGAAATTCAAAATTATATTATAAAGTGTTATTTAAAATACAAGTAAATTATAATTTTGATATTTATTATCAACAAATATTTCCATCATTACTCTCGTATAAATGAGAAACTCGTTACCTTAGAGATAATATTTAATACTATACTAATTATTTAATGATATGGCTCTAATCAAGCCCAGAATATTTATCGTTCAGGATGACAATAATGCGAATACAGTTCTATCAGGGATTTTATGGTTAAAAGGAGCTGAGGCTTTCAAATTTACAAGAACAGAGGAATGTATAAAAAAAATTAAAGAAGTTGAGGGGAAAGTTGAAGTAGTAATATTAGGTGGAAATATAGCAGCAGATAGAAATTTAATGTTTATTGTAAATATAAAAAAAATAAATCCATATATTAAAGTTCTTGTTATTTCGGATGAGGATTCTGATAAAACGAGGATATTGGGGTACGGTGCAGATGAATTTTCACTGAAACCAATTAGTCCTGAGAATGTAGCAGATAAATTGTTCATGTTAATATCAAGAGACACAGTTATGCAAAAGAGATATTAAACCAGAAGGAATTAGTTTTCTTTTACATACTATCCTGTATTACATTAATTATATCAGGAATACAATATTTACTATAGTTACATTTTAATGTCTTAATTATTAAAACTAAAATAAAACTTATTCTCATCAAAATTGAAAATTGCACTCTAACATTAATAATTTATTTGTAGTCTAAGAAATACATATTTATTCATTAATAGATTTAAGATTGGTACGTTTCTAACAGCTATGTTATTTAGGGATCTTTTAAGATATTTATTTCCATTTACTAAGTAAATATTTTTATAACTCATAGCTACATTTAAGATAGCTTATAAAATTTTTTTATCACATTGGTTATAATTGTAATAAAGTATAATGTGAAAATATAGTTATGGAAAATAAAGGGGATAATACACAGTTACCAAACAAATCGCCTTCTGTAACAAGTAGTAATAAAGAAAACATGGACAAAGTCGAAGAAAAACCAAAGTCCTTTACTGATAAAATAGTAAATAAAATATCACATATTGACAGTGTGAAGGAAATTGAAAATGCCTTAGATAAATCCTCTAATGTAAAATTTATAACCTTTGGTTTATTTACTTTAATTGGTTTTATAGTAATAATTTATGCTATATTAGTTGCAGTTGTAGCAGATACAGTAATTCAATCTGCAAATGTATTCTTTGTAGTTACTATCATAAGTATTTCTACTCTAGTTGGAACACTTGTGTATCAAATTCGTCCTCCAAAATAGTTATACTAAAATAATACGATATGAAACTACAATTCATTTATTCTTTATTTATGGAAATTATTATTTTAATATATTATAAAACTATAATACCAATAACAATTCATGAACAAAAATCTCAATTCTTATAATTATTTATTTGCATCTGAACTTATCGAACTACTGTTAGAATAAATATATTCAATTTTTCTCACAGTTATTTTAAGATAGTATCCACGCTTTTTCAATCATTATTAGAATTACTTTTATTTTGTTCTACTACAATCATATCACATAAAAGATTTTTAAATATATTTTAGGAATTAGCATTTCTTACATATGGAAAAAAAATTCTTTTGTGTAAAATAAATACAATTCAGAGCTTAAATAATTTGCATACTTTATTTTCCTTTTTGATGTTTATTATTGATTCCCTTAAACAATCCGAATTTGATAGCCCCACTATAAAATTATAATAATATTGCGTATAATGTTTTTTTCAAATAATTTATTTACTTAATGCTTTTCTGACTTCAGGCAATGCTAAAGCAAACCCGACATGTATACAATCAAATTTATCATCAGATATACATTTCAAATTTTTATTTTTAACTTGTACTTCAATTAATCTGTTGTTTTTTCTCAAGTCCTTTAAAATGATTATATCGTCGTTTAAACTGATTAAAGAGATTAATGGTGCTTCCTTTAATATTCGCCTTCTTTCAAGTTCGATCAAAGCTGATTCAGATACAAAAGATGCAAAAGATAGAGCAGGATTTTTATCTTTCTCCAGAATATATATCTCTTCTAATTTTTTTAATACCTTTCCGCTAAAGGTTATTGTTCTTTGACCTGGTTGAGGCATGAAATATAATTATGTG
>DASQLB010000158.1:0-2338 GCA_035630235.1 Nitrososphaeraceae archaeon
TTGATTATTCCAATATTGATTCCATTTTTCTTCACCTTGTTTTAATGTAGTAATTAATTCTATTTCCACAGCATCAAGATGAGAACAATTTGTATATTCTATACTTGGATTTGTTTTTACTTTTTCCATAAGAATTTCTGTTTCTAAATTTGTTTTAATTATTTCTGCTATTTCTTCAGGTAATGAGTTTAAAGCATTTAATGCAGAATCACCATATTGTTTATAATTCTCTCTCATTTCTTCTCTATCTTGTTCAAGTGAATGACCTATTTTAGTCAATTTGGGATTTTCAAATGAGCAATTGATAATAATGCTTTCTTGTCCTTTAACTGGAGTTAAAGAAGGTAGCAATAATGTAGATGAAAGTAATAATAGTAGTATTAGTAAACTTGATATGACTAGAATTTTCATATTGTGAAGCAATCTATAAATATTATATTAAATAAATTTTTTAAAAAAATAATAGAATATAATTTCTATAATATTTTATTAGTAATTACTACGGAATAATATTTTTTATTATTTATATTAATTAAATCATTAAAATAAATTTCATTAACTATATAATGTTATAAAATATTAATTAAAAGAATCTTAATACAAATCTGTTTTCAATGGTTTAATTGAGATAAGGAGAATTCTCAGAGTTATTTAAAAAGAAAAATGGGATTCGAATCCATAATGTACACTAGAAGATTCTTATTTTTATAACTTATTATAAAAATATTAGAATAATTATATAAAATATCTAGAATCTCTTTCCTCTAATATTTGCATTAAATATAAGAAGAGATTGTTTCTACTTTACTGATATATATACAAACTTGTTTTTATTATCATGCTAGATAAAAAATTAGGAGTTTTTAGCGCATTCTTATTATTAGGAATAGCAACACTATTTCTTCCATCGACAGCACTACAGAATTCTATTGCAATGGGACAAGAATTTTATCCAGAATATGAAGAAAATCAATATTATAACCAAGAATATGATCCGTATGAAAATTATGATAAAATGCTCCAATAGTTAATGTAGAGAAAAAATTATTCGTATGTAATAATGCAACCGATACTCCAAATGACTTCGAATGCGAAGGTTTTCGCGAAATATTTCCAGATGGTGACTTCTTTTCATATCCTCCAGGACCAGACAGCGGTGAATATATCCCATGTAATGATGAAATATGCCCATTTATAGATGAATCAGACTTTGGTGTTCAAATTTTCAAAGATGTTGCAACAGTACGCGAATTATCACCTGAAGGTACTACAGTAAATCTTGACAAGATCCATTATACGGTAACTGAAAGGTCAATAAATGATAGAATACCAACAAATGATCAATGTTCTCTTGTTGGTTTTACACATGATTTATTCCCCGAAAAAATCGCAAATGATAGTATAATATTTAATGGTATATGTGTCAATTATGTCGGAGATTGTGAGGGAACTATATATCCTGGTGAAGTAAAGACATGTACAGTAGAGAACTACATTTATGAAAGACATTTTGACCCTATACAAACTGTTGGTAATACTTGATAATACACAATCATCATCATTATCGCAACAATCCAACAATCAAGTGATGCAATCTCAACCCAATATTTTAAAAGATATAATCTCTGATCGAACAGAATAACAAAAACAAATTATTTTTTTTATTTGAACAACATAAAATAATATTGAATATTAATCAAATTATATCAAATCTTAATGAATGTTATAGAATTTCTTTTGACCCTTTTAGACGATATATATAATTTTGGTTTATTGTATTATAGTATTAGGCACATATTTATATAGTGATTTTTTAGTTTTCTCCAGTTTTTGTTTTATATAAGTAAAAACCCCTTGTAATTTTACAATATAATACTTTACTACTGATACATACAAAAATATGTTATAATATCATTATGACTAGATTTTGAATGTTTAAAAAATGTTTTATAATTTTAAATAATCTATGAGAAATGTAAATATACAAAGTATATACAAATAATCGTATGACCAGTACAAGTGAGAATAAGTTACATGGTACAATAATGATAGAATGTAGAGGAAAGAGTCGTGCCATGATAATGAAAAATGTTACTAATATACCTAATGTTGTTCGTGTATCAAAGACAGAAGATGATTCAAATGGTGGGATTTTAGTTACTGTTCATGGATCTAAAGACGATATCAAAAAAGTTAAAAACAAAATTTGGGAACTTGATAATAATAAAAATATTAAAATAAATTCAATTAGTTATAGTTATAGTTAGTATTAACTTTATTATATTTTAAAATTTCTTAATATTCATTAATGCATTGGGAGATAGAGGTAATTATACGA
>DASQLB010000159.1:0-2298 GCA_035630235.1 Nitrososphaeraceae archaeon
AAAGACTATGCGTTCCATTATATGGAACATTAATGAAGATAAAATACCAGGAATATTTACACAAGGATCAAAAGTGAAACTGATTGGTGTAAAGGTTAAGCAGGGAAATCCACAATACAGTAACGAGGAATTTGAAATACACGGAGATGAAGGGACAATAATTCAACTTCAACAAATAAAAAGTATAGATGGCGAAAATATTAAAGATGAAGATGAAGAGTATGATGGGGGCAAGGTAGTTGTTTTGAAGATTCTTTCAACAGGAAGTGAATTTGAAAGCACGGTAAACGAGAATTTTTTAGCTATTAATAAAGAAAACAAAGATTTTATTTCTCTAGTTGTTGATCCAAGATTAATACAAGAGGAAATTTATCCTGGCATTATTATCGAAGGCATCCCTAACAGAATATTTGGAAATGTAATCTATTTCACCGATGAGAGTTCTTACTTGAGAATAGTAACAGAAACTCATGAAAGCTCATTTCCACAAGATTCAGAAATAGAAACAAAAATAAA
Organism: Nitrososphaeraceae archaeon; assembly: GCA_035630235.1. GTDB lineage: Archaea > Thermoproteota > Nitrososphaeria > Nitrososphaerales > Nitrososphaeraceae > TH1177. The sequence continues at coordinate 517 of DASQLB010000159.1, forward strand.
GAATATTCAGGTTTCAGAGAAGCCTTATATTGTTGAAGCTATTATTTTACAAGCTCCCAATACATCAAATATTACTACTAAAAGTGGGGAAGATATAACTGTAAGTGAGACACTTATTGGCGATGATACAGGAGAAATTAGACTAACAGGCTGGAGAGAACAGAGTTCCAAAATTGCTAAATTAAATGTTGGAGATAGAGTAAAAATCATAGGAGCAGTCGCAGGAATGGGAAGAGAGAATAGAATAGAAGTAACACTCAAGCCATTTACAGAAATAAGAGAAATGGAATAATTGCTATAGATAGAGGAAAAAGACGGTTTTGTAAACTATTCTTGATTTATAGATAGTTTAAATCCACCTAATTATTGTTTTTATTTTTTAAGAAGACAAAACAAAGAACATTTTATAACGATGTAATTAGCAAGTATATCATTGCATTCTGTTGAAAATAGAACAATAGAATGAATATTGATATTCCTAAATTTAAAGAGAAAATTTTATATAAACATCCTTTTTATCTAAAAATGGACGATAAATTCCCATTATGGAAGATATTCTAATTATTCTTAAATAATAATATTCATAAAACGCAGTAAGACAATAAAGTAACAGACTGGAATGTCTCTAGTATCAGTTGCAGTAAACAATGCGTATTACTTCAATTTCGATTTGTCATTAAATTTTAGTAGAATAATTTACTCTATGATTATTATCATCTAACAAATAATAAAAGTATTTTACAAGATTTAAATAATTTGTTAGTTAAAAATAATTAATGATTTGGACAATAATATCCGCAGTTATAGGAATAATAATTTTGATTCTGTTATTGAGATTTTTGTTTGGGATAATATAGAGAGAGGATAGGAAGAATGAATTTTACCTCAAAATTTATTGAAGCTGCGCTTGCTATTTCATTCTCCAAGGTAGAAGAAATTAAAAATAACAGAACTAAAGAATTGCTTGAAATAAAGTCAAAGATCAAAGAGGATCCTATAGCAGTAGAAAATTGGTTTGATAATGAAATCGATAAAATATCAAATGTAATGGAAAATAAATCCTCCTCTACTGATATTGAATCTCTGATAAATAAGATAAAATAATTAGTTAAATTGATTTCATAATATTAACATATCTATATTATTTCTTGTTGTGATTTTAAATGTAAATAATGTGTATTTCAACCTGTAAGAAGATTATTTCGGTAACACATTGTTGAGATTTAATATTCTCATATCTTTTTATTATTTTTATTACTGTTATCAAATAAAAGAATTATTATAATTATTAAAAAGAACAATTTTAGAACATAAAATGAGAATTGTAAAACTGATAAATATTTTTTTATATATTAATATTGCAATAAACTTGTCCGAAGTCCGTTGCCAGATACCTCGGCAAATCATCATGTTTGGACTTAATCAGGTGTTTCCACACCCCAATATGGGCCTTAAATAAGACCCAGGGATGAAAATTAAATAATAATTAAACTTTCACTTTCCCTGTTATTATAATCTTCTTCAGTCTTTGTTTGTATCTTCTAGCATGATTATAAATTATAACTGGATACTTAGGATGAAGTTCATTTATCTTATCATAACATTCTATTTCTCCCTTACATTCTATTTCGTATGGAATATTATTCCACCAGGAATCTTCGTAATTATGATGCATAATTTCATTGGTTTCTAATGATATTAAATACTTATCATAGAACTTGGTTATAGTGCTAACTAATTGTTTTAGGCTGGACACCTGCCTATAGACATGTCACTTTCCAA